>JADGPN010000037.1 GCA_017882465.1 Solirubrobacteraceae bacterium | reverse complement strand
GCGCGGACGACCTGATGGTCGTCCGCGATCACGATCGAGATCGTTGAAGCGTCCGTCGGAACCTGCTCCTCTATGTGCTGCACGATAGTGCCGTCGTCGGCGTCTCGTATGCCGCCACTGCTCATCGGCTGTCCTTTCGTGAGCCCAGCTCCAAATGTGGGTCCGGATCATGGTCGATCGCCGGTGCCGGCTCCGAGCCGGCCGCTGCCGCATCCCGCCGGGTCAGGTAGGGCGTCAGGAACCGGCCCGCAACCTTGCCGGCGACCGGCCGGCCCGGGCCTGCGGGTACCGCGCCGGCCACGGCGTCATCGCGCAGCCGGCGGCCGCGCTCTCCGGTCAGCAGCACGCCGTCCAGCGTCGGGCGGAACGGCTTGGGCTCGATGTCGGCGCCGGCCACAAAGGCGATCGACTCAGCGGCCGCATCAGCCTGCAGCGCAGCGAGGCCGCCGTGTTTCAGCGGATAGGAGACGGCGTCGCCGGCCGCCCAGACTCGCTCGGTGTCCCGGACCCGGCCGTGGCGATCGACGGGGATGAAGCCGTTCTCGTCACGCGGCAGACCGGGGATGAGGACGCCCATCGGGCGGGGCAGAGCAACGATGTGGTCGGCGCGGACGGGCTCTCCGTTCACCTCGAGCTGCAGCTCGGCTCCACGCTGCACCAGGGTGGCACCGGTGCGCAGGTGAACGTGGCCGGCCTGAAGCTCGTGGCGGAGCGTCTCGGTCACGTGGGGCCCGAAGTCGGCCAGCGGCTCGTGCTCAGGGGTGATCACGCTGACCTCGATCGAGCTGCGATCCATCCCGGCGACCTGCCGCGAGGTCATCATCGCCAGCTCGTAGGCGGGCAGCGACCAAGCAACTCCGGGTGGGATCACGAACGCGACGCTGGAGGCATAGCCCTCCTCGAGGTCGCGGAGCACGCCGCCGAGCAGCTCGGGATCCGCGTCGGGCGTCCAGGTCAGTGCTTTCGGTATCACCGCCTCGAGCCGCGCGCCCAGCGTCAGCAGCAGCGCGTCGTAGTCGACGCTGGCCCCGTTCTCGAGCACCAGCGAGCGCCAGCGAGGGGCGACGCCGGAGACCGAGCCGCGGATCAGGGTCGCCTGCGTATCGCGAGCGACATCCTCGAGCGGAAAGCGGCGGGCGTGGCCCAGCGCGAACGGCTCCGTCACCGTCATCGGCCTCTCGACGAACTCGAGGCCCGGGCTGACGAGCGTCAGGTCGATGAGGTCCCCGCCGAGCGCGCGAAGCGCCAGCAGCCCCTCGACGCCCGCGATCCCGCCGCCGGCGACCACCACCGTCAGCCGCTCGCCGGCCTGCGAAGCGGCGACCGCTTCGCTGTCGGGTGTGGGTGGCTGGGAGGAAGTCATGTGCCGATCACGGTCTCCACGGGTACACCGCCGGGTGTGGCGGGCGGGACTGGCACCTGTCCCATCAGGTACGGCGCCAGATAGCGCCCTGCGATCTTAGAGGGTGGCCACCACAACGGCCGGAGACTGATCTCTCCCGGCTCGCTCTCACCACCGGCGATGCCCGACTCCAGGTACCGAGGGCGGTCCCCGGTCATCAGCATCCCGCGGATCACGGGGCGAAACGGCTCGGGATGGATCGGCACGCCCACGCGGGCGGCGATCGCCTCCGCGACCGCCTCCGCCTGCTGCGCGGCCAGGCCTCCATGCTTGATCGGGAAGCTGATCGCGTCACCGGCCGCGTAGACGTCGGTCAGGCCGCGGACCAGGCCGTGCGCGTCGGCGCACAGGAAGCCCTCGGGATCGCGAGGGAGCCCGCCGAGGTCGGGGCCGAGGAGCTTCGGCAGGGCGATGACGGCGTCGGTCGGGATCCGCACCTCACCGGGATCACAGCGAAGCTCGCCCCAGGCCACCTGCCGGGGGAGCAGCCCCGGCATGAAGTGGATCCCGTGATCCTCGAGCTCCTCGAGCACGGCGCCGCTCGCGCGCCCGCCGAACACCGCCAGCGGGGCCGCCTCCGGGGTGACGATCCTAACCTCGGCCCGGGCGCCGCAGGAGCGCAGGCGCTCCGTCGTCAGCAGAGCCAGCTCGTAGAGCGCCAGCGACCACCCGACCGGGACGGGCACGGCGAACACGAGCCGGTTGATCGTATTCGCCTCGGCCTCGGCGAGGATCGTGCGGAAGCGCTGAGCGCTGCCCGGAAGGCCGAAGGTGGTCGCCCCCGGGATCGCCTCCGCGGGGCGAGCGCCGGGAGCCACGATGAGCGCGTCGTAGTTGCAGACGCGAGAGCTCGCCAGCCGCAGCGAACGGGTGCCGGCCTTGATCTCGACAACCGCGTCCTGGATGTACTCGGCGTCCGCGTCCGCCGCGACGGCGGAGAGCTCGAGCGTTGAGCTCGGCTTGGCGCCGAAGGCTTCGGCCACCGCGAGCGGGCGGTAGTGGAAGCTGGGGTGCGGAGAGATCAGCTCGAGCTCGACTCTCTGCCCCGCCAGGGTCCTCAGCGCGAGCAGCGCCTCCAAGCCCGCGACGCCCCCGCCGATGACGACGACGCGCGGCCGCTCCCCCGTGCTCGAGACCAACCGCATCGACATCAGCCGAGCTTAAGGACGGGGTTACGGCGGCCCATCCGACGCGCCTACGTCCAGGGGTCCGCTCTTTCTACTGATCGCGGTTCCGCGAGACACGCCGATGCCGCGCCAAGGGGAGGCGGCCTACGATGCCCTCATCTTGGAAGCCTCCCCCTCGCACGAACCGAATCATCGTCATCCGGACGCTGAGCTGCGGGTCTTGATCGCCGGTGGCGGGGTGGCCGCGCTTGAGGCGATGCTGGCGCTACGCGCAATGGCGGCCGAGCGGGTCGAGCTACGGCTGCTGGCCGCCTCGCCGGACTTCGTCTACCGGCCGCTGCAGGTGCTCGAGCCCTTCGAGGCGGACGCCGTCGTGCGCGTCCCGTGGTCGGAGATCGCCAACACCCTGGAGCTGACGCACATCGCCGACGAGCTCGTGGGAGTCGACCACGACGGGCACGTGGTGCGTACCGCGGGCGGCCACCTGTCCGAGTACGACGTGCTGCTGCTGGCCGTGGGGGCGCGGCGCCGATCGGTGATCCCGGGCGCGCTGACGATCGGGGAGCCCGGCACCAGCAGCTCGCTCCGGGCCGCGCTGAGCGATACCGATTCCCAGCGCCCGCGCCGGATCGGATTCGTGAGCCCGCCCGGTGTGTCCTGGACCCTGGCCATCTACGAGCTCGCCTTGCTGACCGCGAGGTGGGCCGATGCGGCCGGCGTCGATGCCGAGCTGGTCGTGTTCACCGCCGAGGCCCAGCCGCTCGAGGTGATGGGCTCCGATGCGAGCGAGCTCGCCCGCCGGACGCTGGGCGAGCACGGGATCCGGTTGCGCACGGGGACCCTGGCCACGGTCCTGGCCGACGGCCGCATGTGGGTCGATGGCGAGGGCTCGATGGCGGTCGACGCCGTGGTCGCGTTGCCGCGGCTCGAGGGACCCCGGATCGACGGGATCACCGATGAGCGCGGCGGCTTCATCCGCGTGGACGAGCACGGCCGGGTGCAGGGTGAGACGGATGTGTACGCGGCCGGCGACGCGATCGACTTCCCGGTCAAGCAGGGTGGCCTGGCCACCCAGCAGGCCGACACGGTCGCCGCCCACATCGCGGCGCGCGCGGGGGCGGACATCGAGCCGATGCCCTTCGCACCGGTGCTGCGAGCGACCCTCCTGACCGGGGACGGCTCACGCTTCCTGCGCCGCGATCTGACCAAGCGCCACCCACTGACCGATATCGATGACCGGCCCCTGTGGTGGCCCCCGGCCAAGATCGCCGGTCAGCACCTCGCCCCGTACCTGGCGGCGTTGACCTCGTAAGCGGCCGCGGCCGCGCCGACCGCTCAGGCGCCTTGACCGCTACTGACCGGCGCGGTCGCCGGACGGACCGGGGTCCCCGGCGCGCTCCTCGTCGAGCCGGGTCAGATAGGGTGCGATGTACTGGCCGGCCAGCTTGTACGGCGGGGACCAGAGTGCGTCGGCCGAGGCGATGGAGGCGTGCTCGCGCTCGTCCTCGAGCTCTCGGTGCAGGTAGCGCTGCTCGCGGCCGGCGAACAGGCGCGCCCTGAGCACGGGGCTGAACGGGCTCGACTCGACGTCCGCCCCGGCGTCGGCGGAGATTCGCTGCGCGATCACGTCAGCCTGCTGTGCGGCCAGGCCGCCCTGCTTGACCGGGAAGTCGGCCGCGTCTCCGGCGGCGAACACGTCGGCGGCTCCGCGGACCCGGCCGAACTCGTCGATCGGCAGGAAGCCGTCCTCGTCGCACGGCAGCCCCGCGATCCGCGGACCCTCGAGCCGGGGCACCGCGAAGGCGACGTCGACCTCGAGCTCATCTCCGCCCATCAGCAGCAGCCGACGCTCGTGGAGGCGAACCGGGTGAGCGCGGAGGAACGTCACTCCGTGCTGCTCGAGCAGAGACGCGACCTCCTCGCTGACCGAGCGGCCGAACACCGCCAGCGGATCGCTCTCCGGGCTGACGAAGGTGAGCGGGACGGGGCCGATGCCGCGTTCGGACAACCAGGCCGCGGTGTGCAGCGCCAGCTCGTAGAGCGGGAGCGGCCAGGTCACACCCGCGGGGACGACGAACGCGACCCGCACGTGCCGTCCGGAGTCGGACTCGGCCAGCAGCGTCTTCAGGCGGCCGGCGTCACGGGCGCCACGGAACGGATGCGCCCCGGCGACCGTGTCGACCCGCCGGGCTCCGACCGCCACCACGAGCGTGTCGTAGGAGCGCTCGGCGCCAGACCGGGTGATGACGACGTGTCGCTCCGGATCCACTCCGGAGATCGAGTCGGCCACCAGGCCGGCACCGGCGTCCGAGGCGATCCGGGTGAGCGGATATCGCCGCTCGTGGCCTTCGCGGAACGGCGCCATCACCTCGTAGGGCGCAAGCGCGAGCTCCGCGTTGGGAGCCAGAAGCTCGACCTCCAGGCGCTGCCCGGAGAGCGCCTGGAGGGCGAGGATCGTCTCGACGGCGGCAGGTCCGCCGCCGGCGACGATCACATGTCTGCGTGGCTGCTCCATCGCAGGCGAATCAGGCACCCGCCTTCGGCGGGTCTGCGAGCCCGCGGTAGTAGTCGCGCCAGATCAGCTTGTAGAGCGGGATCCTGCGCGGGATATCGCGGATGCCGGGGATCAGGGGGATCAGGATAAACGCCAGGCTGAGCACTCCCATCACCGCCATCACCAGGATGTCCGCGTTGTCCGAGGTGGAGAACGGCTTGATCTGGTACCAGAACGTGTACAGCCACAGCCACGTCTGTCCCGGGAAGCTCCCGGTCTCGTTCATCATCCCCCATTGCTCACCGAGGAGATGCTGCGTCTGGGCACGGTCCGAGAGCACCCCACCGTCGGCCATGAACAGCAGCGGCTTGGTGTAATCGGTCTGGTAGAACTGTGTGCTGTTGACCAGCGCGCCGTCGAGCCCGCCGCCCTGGGCGTATTGCAGCAGCGAGTTCATCATGATCGGCACCGGCCCGTAGTTCCCTGGCTTGACCGTCAGGGCGGAGCCACCGGCGGTGGGGGTGGCGTTGGCCAGGGCCTTCGTGTACGCGTCGGTCCAGGCCGTCTGCAGCTTGGCCGGCGCGGCCAGATAGGCCGACACGGCGGCCTGCGTGACCGGCTCACCGTTGATCTCACGCAGCGGGTTGATGACGTAGTCAGCGGCGGTGTCGATCGGATGGCTCACACCGAGCCACTTCTGCGGGTACAGGAACGCGATGTGCTGTCCGTCGGCGTTGTGGTTGTACGGAGGCCCGTACCCGCCGGTGCCGCTCGATCCGTCGAGCTCGGTGACGGCGGTGGTCACGAAGTCGGCCGGCGTCGAGCGCGCCCACTGCTGCACCGTGCTCGGCTTGTCGTCCGGCGAGGAGAACAGGATCGTCAGCACGACGGCGAGACCCACCATGACGCCGATCGCGATCGTCGCCTCCTTGATCAGGTCATACGACCGGTACGGCCCCTTCCAGTTGCGGGCATAGTCGTTCTCGCGCTTGCGGGCGAGCTTGCGGCTCTCGCGGCTCATGACGGCGCTCCTTCGGTCGTCGTGGCCGACGCTCCGGCCTCAGGCAAAGGGGCCTCGTTGTGGACGACGTCGCCGCCGTCGCCGGCGGCGTCCGCCGCGCGGGCACTCGGAAGCTCGAACGGGGGAACGACGCCGTGCTTGCGCACGAGCAGCACGTGCGCTCCGACCAGTCCGACCACGGCCATCGGCAGCAGGTAGATGTGCCAGCTGTACATCTGGCCGAAGTTGGTCAGGTTGAAGAACGAGCCGATTCCGATCGAGTTCATCGCGTCCTTGGCCTGGGTGGAGATCCACTGAGCATCGAAGTTCTGCTGTGAGACGTAGCCGGTCAGAGCGCACGGAACCGCGACCAGGAACGTGACCGCTCCTGTGATCCAGGTCCCCGCGCGGCCTCCTCGCCACGCCGCCATCCAGTACTTGCCCCACAGGTGCACGACCATCACGAAGAAGAACAGCTCAACGGACCACAGGTGGATGCTGTTGAAGAAGTGCCCGATGCCGGTGAAGTGCCACCAGCCCGGTCCCTTCAGGGCCAGGATGGTGCCCGAGCCGATGATCACCACGAGGGCGGCGAGCGTGAGCACGCCGAACACGTAGATCCACGACGACACATAGGCGGGAACGCCGTCCGGGAGCAGCTTGTCGGGCGGCAGCGCGCCGACGGCCCGATTCCGGACCTTGACGGTCCAGTTCTTGTCGTTGAGGTTCGGGTCCTTGACCGCGCTCACGAGGAGCTCTCGGTCGCGGAGCTCCCGGTCGCCTTGTGGCGCGGGAACGGGATCGCGATCGCCAGCGCGAACACGATCAGCGTCAGGATGATCACGACCAGGTTCGAGACCGACATCGTGAAGAAATGCCAGTGCACCGTATGCGCTGGGTGGTTCAGGTTGAAAATCGCTGCCATGGCCGGCGCCTCCACCTCGGGGTCTGCTCAGTTCAGTGAAGGTATGTGCGACGGCGGCAATCGCCATCCGTAGTCCTCCGTGGGGCGGGCGCGGGAGATGCCACATTCCGGCGGCGCCTCGTGTGGGCCGGATCGCCCTCGCGCGACCGCCGTTTCCCCTGCTAACGGGCCCCTCAGGCCCTCAGGCCCTCAGGCCCTCAGGCCGGTCTGGCTGACCGCGGCGATGACCGGCACCGAGACCGTGACCACGGTACCCTCGGGGGAGCTCGAGAGCTCGAGCCGGCCGTTGGCCAGCGCCACCCGCTCCCGCATCCCGGTCAGGCCGAAGCCCTCGGAGGGAACGTCCTCGTCGAAGCCCTGGCCGTCATCGGCGATGGTCACGTTGACCTCGCCGCCCCGCTGGATCACGCTCACGTCGACCCGGTCGGCGCGGGCGTGCCGCGCCGCGTTGGTCAGCGACTCCTGGATGATCCGGTACACGGCGGTCTCGAGCTCGGGGTCGAGACGTTGCGTGGTGCGCCCGCTCTCCCGGTCGAGGTCGAAGGTGGTCTCGATCTGCAGCCCGTGCACGAGCCGCATGCGCTCGACCAGCGCGTCGAGGGCGGAGCCGAGACCCAGCTCGTCGAGCGATGCCGGGCGCAGCTCGGTGATCAGGGCGCGAAGGCCCGCGATCTCTTCGCCGATCTGACGCACGGCGGTGTCGATGGCCTGCCGGAAGACGTTGGGGTCCTCGGTCCGGCGCGCCGACGACAGCAGCACCCGCAGTCCCCCGAGCGCCTGCAGGGTGTCGTCGTGCAACTCACGCGCCCACCGCCGGCGCTCTTCCTCGGCGGCCTGCAGGCTCCGGCGCAGACGGTCGCGCTCGACCGACTGGGCGGTGGCCACGGCGGTCGCTGCGCTGGCCGCGGCTCCCTGCAGCAGCGCCTCGTCCTGGGCGCTGAACTCGGGACCCTCGAAGCGGTCGAAGGCCTCGAGCACGCCCAGAGTGCCGCCGCGGAAGCGCAGGGGCACGAACAGCCCCGCGACCGCCTCGACGCCCAGGTCCCCCAGCGCGAAGCGCAGCGAGTTGCCCAGATCGGTGATCCGCTCGGACCGGCCGGTTGTGGTCACGCGGCCGGCGACGGAGCCTCCCACCGCCACCCGCGAGCCCACCGCCTCGAGTGGGATCTCGCCCGCAGCGGCGGCGATCACGAGCTCCTCGCCGTCGAGGAGCAGGATCGCCAGGCCGCGCGCCTCCACCAGCGCCCGCGAGCGCTTGGCGATCAGCTCCAGCACCCGGTCCAGCTGGGTCTCGCCGCCAACGGCGCGGGCGATCTCGGTCGTGGCCTGAAGCGCCTCGACCGAGCGCCCCAACTCGCTGCGGCGCTCCTCGCCGCGGCGGTGCAGACGGGCGTTCTCGATCGCGATCGCGGCCCAAGCGGCCAGCACCACCGCCGACTCCTCGTCGGCCTCGTCGAACGGGCCACCCTCCTTCTCGGTCAGATAGAGGATGCCCCAGACCTCGTTGCGGAGCAGGATCGGCACCCCGAGGAAACTGTGCATCGGCGGGTGTCCCTGGGGAAAGCCGTAGGAGCGGGGATGAGACCCGACGTCGGTGAGCCGCAGCGGCGCCGGCGCGGAGATCAGCAGGCCGAGGACGCCGCGTCCCCGGGGTAGGTCGCCGATCTCGTGCCGCCGGTCCTCGTCGATCCCAACCGTGATGAAGTCCGCCAGCCGCTTGCGGTCCTCGTCGAGCACCCCCAGCGCCGCGTAGCGAGCCCCGGTGACGTGCCGTGCCGCCTGCAGCAGGCGGTCGAACACGGCCTCGAGCTCACGCTCGGCGACGACCGCGCGGGACGCCTCGATGAGGACGCGCAGTCGGTTTTCGTCAAGTCTTGGTGTGGACATGCTGAACTCTGCCCAGTCCTCCTTCCCGCTGCAACCATCATACCGCTGCAATCCCGGATGAGAAGGTGCTTAGAACTTCTGAAGAATTCATCTTCCGCACAGGCTCAGACCGATACAAGACAGATGCACCCGCGTCAGCGCCCGGTCGCCCGTCGCACCGCTCTATGAGCTCCCCCACACTCAACAGCTCCACCCAGCCCTCCGTGCTCCTGGTCGAGGACGAGAAGTCGATCGCCGCGCCGTTCGCCGCGGCCCTGGCCAGGGGGGGGTTCCGGCCCTCGGTCGCGCACACCGGCGCCGAGGCGGTGGAGATGGCGTCCGAGCTCGACCCCGACATCGTGCTGCTCGATCTGTCGCTCCCCGATATCGATGGCCGCGACCTCTGCCGGCAGCTGCGCCTGGACTCCGACGTGCCGATCATCATGGTCACCGCCAGCGGCACCGTGACCGACCGCGTGGTCGGGCTCGAGCTCGGGGCCGACGACTACGTGGTTAAGCCGTTCGCCACCGGCGAGGTGATCTCGCGCATGCGGGCCGTGCTGCGCCGCGCCCGCCCCGTGACCACCGAGGCTCGTGAGCTGGCGGTCAGGGACCTGCGGCTCGACCTCGCCGCGCGGAGGGCCTGGATCGCCGAGCGCGAGCTGGAGCTCACGCGCAAGGAGTTCGATCTCCTTGCGCGGCTGGCCCGCGACGCCGGCCGCGTCGTGACTCGCGAGGAGCTGATGTCCGACGTCTGGGACATGAACTGGTTCGGCTCGACCAAGACGCTCGACGTCCACATCGCCTGGCTCCGGCGCAAGCTGGGCGACGATCCCGCTGCGCGCGGCTGCATCCAGACTGTGCGCGGGGTCGGCTTCCGGTTCGCCGCTCCCGACGAGGGGTCCTCGCCGTAAGCCTCAGGACCCGACTCAGCGTGGCGCTGGCCTATGTCCTGCTGCTGGCGATCATCGCGCTTGGAGTGCCACTGGCGGTCAGCCTCAGCGCCCGGGTCAAGGCCGAGGTGCGTTCGCAGGCGCGCGGGCAGGCCGATCTCGTCGCCGCCACCGCGGAGGATCTGCTGGCTCCCGCCTTCCGGCGTCGGCTCCAGACGGTGGTCGAGACCGCCGCGCGCTCGGTTCGCGGCCGGATCCTGGTCCTCGACGCCGGGGGGCGTGTGCTGGTCGACAGCGCCGGGCCGGCGCAGCTGGGCGCCAGCTACGAGGCCAGGCCCGAGATCGAGAGTGCCCTCGGCGGTCAGCCCGTTCAGGTGCAGCGGGCCAGCCGCACGCTCGGCCAGGAGATCCTGGCCACGGCGGTCCCGATCGTCCACAACGGCCGCCCCGTCGGGGCCGTGCGGGTGACCCAGAGTGTCTCGGCCGTCAACGATGCCGTGCACCGAGCGCTGCTCGGCCTCGGCGGCATCGGCGCGGTCGTGCTCGCGCTGGGGCTGGCCGCGGGGGCGCTGATCGCGGCCCAGGTGGCGAGGCCGATGCGCCGCCTGGAGCGGGTGGCGCGCCGGGTCGCGGACGGCGATCTGGAGGCCCGGGCCGAGGTCGAGGGCAGCAGCGAGCAGCGCTCGCTGGGAGCGTCGTTCAACGATATGACGGCCCGGATCGAACGCCTGATCCATGCCCAGCGCGACTTCGTGGCCGACGCCTCCCATCAGCTCCGCACGCCACTGACGGGCCTGCGTCTCCGGCTCGAGGAGGCCAAGGCGGTCGATGACCCCGCGGCCGCGGCGGCCGAGATCAACGCCGGGATCGCCGAGCTGGACCGGCTCGCCCACACCGTCGAGGAGCTGCTGCTGCTCAGCCGCGCCGGGGAGCGCCAGCTCCAGGGCGAAGCCGTGGAGCTCGACGAGGTCGCCGCCTCGGCGCTCGATCGCTGGCGGCCGATGGCCGAGAACCGCGGGATCACGCTGGCCCACGAGCACAACGGCACCGAGGCGACCGCATGGTGCGCGCGGGCGGACCTGGAGCGCGCGCTCGACACGCTGATCGAGAACGGGGTGCACTATGCCCCGGCGGACACGACCGTCACCATCGCCACGGCGCCGGGCGTGATCGAGGTGCGCGATCGAGGTCCGGGGATCGCCCCCGAGGAGCGCGAGCTGGTGTTCGAGCGCTTCCATCGCGGCCGCACCGGGCGCACCGGGCCCTCGGGCAGCGGGCTCGGCCTGGCGATCGCCCGCGAGCTGGCCCGGGAGTGGAACGGAGAGGTGACGCTGGAGGAGCGGGGTGGCGGCGGCACGATCGCCAGACTCTCGCTCCCGCAGGCGCTGACCCGGCCGAAATCGATCCGGTGAGCCCCCTTTGCGTTCGCTTAACGAATCGAGCACTACCGTCAGGCGCATGACGCGTCGGGGGATCCTGTGGGCAACCGTGGCGCTGCTCGGCGTCGTCGTGAGCGCGGCGATCACCTGGAGCACGAGCCGGCTGGCTGGCCAGCGCATCGGTCTTGCCTCCGAGCCGCTCTCGGTGGCCAGCAGGCTGGCTCCCCCCGCGCCCGCACCCGGCCCCCACCGGCGTGTGCCGGCGCCGCACCCCCACGCCAAGCGACGCGCTGCGCGTCACACCGCCGCCCCAGCGGGAACCGCCTCGACGGCGGCCCGGGCCGCCACCGGCGCCGGCGGCTCAGCCCCGGTGGTGCAGGGCCAGGGCGCTTCGAGCTACGGCGGTCAGGCCGCCGCGGGTGGCTCGGCGACGAGCTCCGGCAGCGCGAGCTCCGGAGGCTCCAGCGGGAGCGGGAGCGGCGCCCCCGCGGTCACGGCGGCGCCCAGCGTGGTCACCGTCGCGGTCCCCTCGGCGAGTCCCGCCGGCAGCGGATCCGGTTCGCCGGGCGGCCGGCCCGAGCACAACGGATCCGGCGGTGGCAGCTCAGGCGGCGGGTCGTCCGGCGCCGGCGGTTCCGGCAGCAGCGGCTCGAGCGGCGGCAGCCCGGGCGGCAGCGGCCACGACGACTGAGATCCATCCGCCTCAGAGCCTGTCTTTGCCAAAGCTTTGCCCACGCTTGGCAAGGCGCTGAGGGCCTCCAGGGCACTGTTCAGCCGACTACGACCTGGAGGCTGTCCATGCGCAAGACCTACACGCGAACTGCCGCGGCCCTGGCCGCCCTGGCCGCCGGTGGCCTGGCCGTCGTTGCCCTGCGGCCGGCCGACAAGACCACGGCGACGCTCGCCGCCAACACTCCCCCGGTGGAGGTCCGCACACAGGTGATCACGCGGACGGTCCATGTGACGCGCCACGTGGGCGCCAACGGCAAGCCGCTGCCGCGCCGCGCGGTGGCGGCAGGCTCACCGGGATCCCACGGCGCAGGATCGGCCGGCGGACCGGCCGGCGGACCGGCCGGGGGATCGTCGGGTGGCGCCGTACGCACCGGCGCCAGCGGCTCGGGCGGCTCGGCCGGCTCGGCCGGCGGCTACTCGGGCGGTTCCGGCTCCGGCCCCGGCTATGCCAGCCCGGTGGCGACCCGCACCAGCGGGTCTCATGCCTCGTCCGGCTCGAGCGCTCCGGCGTCATCCGGCTCCGCATCGCATTCCTCGGCGCCGGTCGCCACCCGGACCAGCGGCTCGGGGAGCCATTCGTCGGGCAGCTCGTCCAGCGCCTCATCGGGCAGCTCGGCCGGTAAGCCGGTGACCACCAAGAGCAGTGGCGGCGGCAGCAAGGGCGGGGGCGGTGACGATGGCAGTCACGACAACTGATCGCCTGGGCGCCGGCGCACCGGCGACTGCCCCCCGGGCGAAGGCGCCCGCCCGCAAGCGGCGGGCGGCCGGGCCCGACCGGCTCACCGTGCTGTTCCTCGCGGTGGCCGCGTTCCTGGTCGTGCTCGCGCTGCTCGCGGGAGCGCTGCGGCCGGTGGTCAAGAACACCGCGGCCCACCGGATCGTGGTTCGGCGCGTGATCGAGACGAAGGTGATCACGACCCTCGTCCAGAGCAAGGCCCAGGCCGGCGCCGGCAGCTCGGTCACCTCGTCGGTCTCGAGCTCCGGCTCCGCCGCTCCCGCCTACTCCACTGGCGCACCGGTGACGAGGACGTCATGAGCCACGAGTACGACTTCAGCTTCCGCTCCATGGGGAGCGAGATCCGGTTCCTGATCGGGCCGTCGCTGGTGCCCGGGACGCTGGCGCCTGAGGACGCCGCTCAGCGCGAGCGCAGGTTCGTGCTGAGCTTCGCATCGCGGCTGTCGCGGTTCGATCCGGCCAGCGAGCTGTCGTTGCTCAACCACGACCCGCGCCCCGAAGTGCCCGCCTCGGCGCTGCTGTGCGCCGCGGCAGCCGCGGGCGTGTGGGCGGCACAGCGCACCGGCGGGCTGGTCGATCCGACGCTCGTCGAGGCGATCGAGCGAACCGGCTACACGAGCTCGCGCGACGAGTTCGAGCCGGCCTCGCTGACCGAGGCGCTCGAGCACGCGCCGGCTCGGCGGCCCGCCTCACCCGCCTCGCCGCCGCGCTGGACGCAGGTGGAGGTCGACGCCCAGAGCGCCACCATCCGGCGCCCGCCAGGCGTGATGATCGACACGGGAGGGACGGGGAAGGGACTGTGCGCCGACGCTGTGGCCCACCGCCTCTCGGGCTACACGCGGTACGTCGTCGACTGCGGTGGCGACATCGCGGTCGGCGGCGTCGGCGCCCAGCTCGATCCCTACGAGATCGAGGTCGAGCACCCGCTGACCCACGTCCCGATCGGCACCGTCCGGCTCGGGCGGGGCGGGATCGCCACGTCGGGACTCAACGTGCGGATCTGGCGGACCGCCGCCGGCGAGTTCGCCCATCACCTGCTCGACCCGTCCACCGGGAGGCCGGTGTGGAGCGGAGTGATCGGCGCCACCGCGGTCGGCGACAGCGCGCTCGCGGCCGAGACGCTCTCGAAGGCTGCGCTGCTGCTCGGCCCGGCCGGCGCCCGCGAGGTGCTGGCCGAGCACGGCGGCCTGATCGTGCACGACGACGGGCACGTCGAGGCGATCGGCCCGCTCCCGCTGCGCTTGTACGACACGCCACCGGTGGTGGCGGGAGCATGACGGGCCGAGTCGATCCGCGCCCATATCTGTGGTGGCTGGTCAGCCGGGCATCCGGGATCGTCGCCCTGGCGCTGATCTCATTCTCGGTGGTGATCGGGCTGCTGATGGCGACCAAGCTGCTGCGGCGCCCGGGGCTGAACCGGTCGCTGGTCCGCCTGCACGAGCAGCTCGCGCTCGCGGGGCTGATCGGCATCACCGTGCACGGCGCCTCGCTGCTCGGGGATCACTGGCTCAAGCCCGGGATCAAGGGCATCCTGGTTCCGTTCGCGATCACCTACCGGCCGGGGTTCACCGGCCTCGGGATCATCGCCGGGTACCTCGCCATGCTGCTGGGGCCGAGCTACTACCTGCGCCGGCGGATCGGCACGCGCCGCTGGCGCAGCGTGCACCGCGCCGCCGTACTGGTGTGGGTCCTGGGCGCGACCCACGCGATCGGGGCGGGCTCGGACGGGAGCACGGTGTGGCTGCGAGGGATCGTGATCGGGAGCGGGATCCCGATCGTGTACCTGTTCGTGCTGCGCCTGCTGCAGAGTGCCACCGGCGGCCCCAGGCGCGCCCCGGCCGCGCCGGCCGCGCGCCGCACCGCGCTCGACCACCCGGGACGCGGTCACATGCGCCGTCCCGCGGCCCGGAAAGTTACGGAGAACGAACGGTGGAATCGCCCGCTTGACGCGCCTGTGACCGATCCTTAGCGTGGAGTCCAGTCCAACCGACCGGGAAGGAACATGGCTCCGAGCAGCTCCACACCGATGTCCCTCGAAGGCCGGAAGCCGCAGGCGGCGCCGGCACGGATCGCGGTCGGCATCGACGATCATCCTTCCGGGATGGACGCCGCCGTCCTGGGCAGCGCGATCGCCGCCGCCGGCGCCGATCTGCTGCTCGTGTCCGTGCACCCGGATCCGCTGGTGGTGATGCCGGGCAGCATGTCCTGGAAGGGGTTGCACACGCAGGCGCGCGATCACCTCGCCGAGGTCCGTGACGCACACGCACCGCGGGCCGGGCTGCTGGTCGAGACCGACACGTCGGTCGCCCGGGGGCTCGAGCGCGCGATGCGCGGCGAGCGGCGCGACCTGCTCGTGGTCGGCTCGAGCCCGCGGGCCCGCGACGGACACGTCGGGATCGGCAAGCGCAGCCGCCAGCTGCTCGGCCACGCTTCGTCCCCGCTGGCGATCGCGCCGCGCGGCCTGCGCGAACGGCCCGGGTTCGCGATCAAGCGGATCGGCGTGGGCTACGACGGCGGACCCGAGTCCGCGGCCGCGCTCGAGCTGGCCGCTGCGATGGCCCAGGCGCTCGGCGCCGGTCTCACGGTCCGGCTGGCGGTCGACGACCGGATTCCGGTACCCGGGTGGTCCAAGCTCTCCGAGGCTGCTCTGTCCGGCTGGCCCGAGGCGGTCGCCGGCGAGGTCAAGGCGATGCAGGCGCGCCTCGCCGACGCGACCGCGCACTGCGGCGCCCCGGCCAAGGGCGAGGTCGTCACGGGCCGGCCGGCCGACGCGCTGGCGGCGCTGTGCGACGAGATCGACCTGCTCGTGATCGGCGCCAGGCGCTGGGGGCCGATCTCTCGCCTGATCGTGGGCAGCACCGGGGAGGCCATGCTGCACGAGGCCACGTGCCCTCTGCTGCTGGTGCCTCGCCCGCCCGAGCCGGCAAAGCAGAGCTCAGGCTCCGAGCCGGCGAAATAGGGGGCTCAGACCGAAACGGCGCAGCCGGGCTCAGGTGTCCGCCGGGCGCCCGTCGACGGCGAGCCGGCGGTTGTTGTAGGCGTCCACGCCGGTCACCTCGCGGCCGAACCAGTTCGGCGCGGTGAAGGCGTCCGCCTGAGCCTCGGAGCCGAACTCGACCTCCGCCGTGAGCAGCCCGTCGAGCGGCCCGTGGTAGACGTCGAGCTCGATCGTCAGCCCGGCGCCGGCCGCGATCCGGTACCGGGTCTTGGCCACGCGGCGCCTCTCGGTCAGGGCCCACATCCGCTCGAAGCGCTCCGGGTCGATGGCGACCTCCTCCTCGGTCCGCGAGCGGCCGCGGCCGCCCTTGATCGTGAGCGTCGCCTCCCCATCCTGCCGGCGGATCCGGACCTCGACGCCGGCCGGGTCCAGCGCGACGTAGCCCTGGTCCAGGTTGGAGTGAGGATGGCGCTCGAGGTCAGCCGGCCGACGGGAGACCAGGAACTTGCGCTCGATCTCCAGGCCGCCGGTCACCGCGGTCACGATACCCGCGTGCCGCGGGGATAGTTGCTACGACGTCCGGAGCAACTACGGACCTGATCGCGGACGCGGCACGGATGCGTGCGGATCGCGCCGAGGGCAAGATCTGTGCGCAGATGCCGCCCACCATCCTCATCGGGTTCGATGATCGCCCCCAGGATGCCGACGCGCTCCACCTCGGCGTGGAGCTGGCGACACTGACCGGGGGCACGCTGGCCATCGCGCACGTGATCAACACCGGGCAGGCGGTCAACTGGCATCCGCGTGACGACTTCGAGCGCGCCGGCAGACAGGAGCCGCTGGAGCGTGCCCGAAGGCTGCTCGGGCCCGAGCTCGAGGCCCGCTCGAGCTTCCACACCCGCTCGGGCGGATCGACCGCAGACGAGATCGAAGCGCTGGCGGAGGAGCTCGACGCCTTCCTGATCGTCGTCGGCCCGGCTCACCGCGGGCCCATCGGCCGCTCGCTGCTGGGCACCACAGCCGGCCACCTGCTCCATATCGCCCGGCGCCCGATCGCGGTGGCGCCCGAGCACCACACCGACGATCGACTCGACGCGTCGTGGCCGGTGGTCGTCGCCTTCGACGGCTCGCGTGAGAGTCAGGCCGCGGTGACCGCCGCGCGGGCGCTGGCCACCGCCGCCGGCAGGCCGTTGCGGATCGCCACCGTCGCCGAGATGACCGTCCCGGCGCAGGCGCCCGATCTTCCCGGCGCGGGAGAGCACCGCCTGCTCGTCTCCGAGCGCGCAGGCGAGGTCATGGCCGAGGGCGTGAAGGCCGGAGGCGAGGGTGCCGAGGGCAAGCTGCTCGAAGGCCACGCCGCGCTGGAGCTGGCCGCGGAGTCGGTCGAGGCGCAGATGCTGGTGATCGGCTCTCGCCGCGGCCGCATGCGGCGGGGAGCGCTCGGCGGCGTGCCGACGGCGCTGGTCAGCTCCTCTGCCTGCCCGCTGATCGTGATCCCGCGCGGGGTCAAGCCGGATCTGCTCGTGGCGGCCGTGTCCCGGCCGGCGCAAGCCACGCGCTGAGCCTGCTGGCCCGGCTCGCGCTGAGCCCGCTGCGATGGCGCCCTCCTGAGCTCGTCGAGCTCGAGCCGCAGCGACCGTCACAGCGGACGAATCCTCGCCGACGTGACGGCGATGCTGGACGAGCGGCTCAGCCGATCCAGTGCCCCGATTCATTCATTCGGCGGCGATCACCGGGCGCAGGGGCCAGGACCGGTACTCGTCGTTGGGCACGCGCATCAGGTGGGCACTCCACGCCGGCGCCCCGGTGAACTACGGACGCGAATGGGCTGCATCGGCGGATGGCCGCGGCGCGCGGGCGCAATAGCGTCAAATCAGGTCCGAGCCCGGCCCTGCAGGTCCGAGCCGGACACCCCGCAGGTCCAAGCCGGACCCCGCGATGCCTCCACGAGGAGAGCTGATGCGAACCCACCAGACAATCGCCCCTGATCGCTGGACCGAGTACCTCGACGGCGTCAGCCACGCGCTGGCCGACGGCGAGGTCTCGATCGAGACCCTCAATCCCCCCTTCTCCTCCCAGATCGCCGCCGACCGACTTGCGCTGCAGTTCGTCGCCTACGACGGCCGCGACGACGTTTTCGAGGTCGCCGCGGTGACCGACAACCCTCCCAGCGTCATCCATCACCTCGTTGACCATCCCGAGCGGATCCTGATCGAGGACGGCCCGGGCGCGGCGCCGATGACGATCGCGGTCGACGGCCAGGACGGCGTGCGCACCGTGATCACGATCGAGCGAGACCGCCTGTAGGATCCGGCGCGAGCCGGGATGAGCACCCCAGCCACCCTTTCCAGGTTCCTGATCGCCGCGTTGCTGTACGCAGCCATTGCCGGCTGCGGAGCCAGCTCCAGCTCCAGCTCCGGCGCGGGTTCCAGCTCGAGCTCGTCCGCCGCCACGCAGGCCGCCCCGCCGGCGTCGACCACCCCATCCCCCTCGGTGACCAGCGGACCGGTGCACGGCGCGCTTCGCGCGGCCGGCCACACCCCGGTCGCCGGACATCCGTGGCCCTACTCGGTGCACGTGACCGACGCGAACGGCAAGCCGCTCTCAGGGACGGTGGACATCGAGTTCGCCTTCAACGGCTCCGTTGTCGGTCACGACACTCCGCCGACTCATGCCCTCAAGGAGGGCGCCTGGCAGGACAAGCTCACGTTCCCGAGCACGGCGCTCGGCTACCCACTCGTGTTCCAGGCGGTGGTGCACACCAGCGCCGGTTCGGTCACGCTCGGCTGGCCAGTCACAGTTCACCCGTGAGCGTTCTACCCGGGCAGCCGCAGGGAGCTCCCGCACACACCGAGCCCGCCGGCGGCGGGGCCGAGGTCACCGTGTCCCGGGTGGTCAAGTCCTTCGGCCCGATCCAGGCCCTGCGGGGGGTCTCGCTGCAGATCGCCCGCTCGGAGTTCGTGACCATCACCGGACCCTCGGGATCCGGCAAGAGCACGCTGCTCAACCTGATCGGCAGCCTCGACCGGCCGGACTCGGGCTCCGTGCAGATCGGCGGCGTGCCCGTGCCCGAGCCGCGCCACGCGATCGAGTTCCGCCGCCGCGTGGTCGGGTTCGTGTTCCAGGACTACCTGCTGCTGCCCTACCTGAGCGCGCAGGGCAACATCGAGGCGCCGCTGATCGCCACCGGGCGCTCGCGTCGCGAGCGCCGACGGCGCAGCGCGGAGCTGCTCGACGAGGTCGGCCTGGCCGATCGCGCGGGACACCTTCCGGCCGAGCTCTCCGGCGGCCAGCGGCAGGGTGTGGCCCTGGCCCGGGCCCTGGCCAACAACCCCAGCGTCCTGCTCGCCGACGAGCCCACCGGCGCACTCGACTCCGTGAGCGCGAGCCGCGCGCTGGACCTGCTGGCGACGCTGCGTGTCCGCCACGGGATGACCGTGCTGGTCGTCAGCCATGACACCGCGGTGGCCGATCGCGCCGATCGGGTCGTCCGCCTGGTCGACGGCCGGGTGGCCGACCAGCCGGGCCCGGACGCGCGCTGAGGCCCCCGCCCCAGGGCCGGAGCACCCGCTCAGGTCAGAGCCAGCGCGACCGCCGAGCGCATGCGGGTCACGCGCCAGATCGGGTAGATGGCCCCGATCACGCCGATCGTGACCCCCACCAGCGCGGCCTGCCCCAAGCCCCACGCGGTCAGCTGCGGGGAGATGAAGCTCCCGAGTCCGAGCGCTCCGGGCAGCAGCTTGCTGGCAGCGAGCCCGAGCACCAATCCGGCACAGGTCCCGATCACGCTCACCGCGACCGCCTCGCCCAGCACCAGACCCGCCAGCTGCCGGCCGCTCCAGCCGATCGTCGCCAGCAGCGCCAGCTCACGGCGGCGCTCGAGCACCGCGGCGAGCATCGTGTTGGCCACGGCCAGGGCACCGATGATCAGGGCCAGCGCGACGATCAGCAGGACGGCCTTGCTGATCAGCTCGCTGTTCGCCCCCGCCCGGATCGCCTCGCTGGGGTCCGAGATCGCCGACAGGCCGGGGAAGGCGGCGGCGAGCTCGCGCTCGGCCACCGCCGGCGTTGTCCCCGAGGCCAGCCGGATGGCCATCGTGGTCGCCTCATCGGGCGTCCTGGAGGCCAGCGCCTGCGCGTCGCGCAGCGTCGCGATCAGGCCCGAGTCCTCGAAATTGATGCCGGCATGAAAGACGCCTGCCACCGCGAACTCGCGGCTGCCGAGCCGCAGCCGGCCGCCTGACGTCACGCCGAGCCGGCGCGCCAGCAGGTCGCCCACGGCCACCTGCCCGGGTCCGGCGGCGTGGCCTGAAGTGAGCACGAGCCTGCGGGCGATGAAGCCATGCGGCTCGACCCCGAACACGATCGAGGCCGGTGCATGCGGCACGGCGCCGACCACGAGCTGGATCGGAGTGGCGTCGACGATCTCCGGCTGCGCCCGAAGCCGGGGCAGCAGCGTGAGCGGCAGCACAGACGAGGTCGGGTCACCGGCGTCGCGCTGGAACAGGCCGAGGTCGGCGCGGCCGAGGTGGACGAGCTGCCCGGCGGTCTGGTTCAGGCCGGCCGAGAGAGCCAGCAGCGCCACGATCGCCGCCACGCCGACAGCGATTCCGGCGGCAGTCAGCGCTGTGCGAGCGGTGCGGCGCCGCAGGTTGGCGGTGATCAGCACGACCATGGACGCACACCGGTGATCGCAGCGCCGCCCCAGGCCGCGCTCAGACCCGCTCCGTTGGAAGGGCCGTCGGAGATCAGTACAGGGTACGGTCGCGTAGGAACCCGCGCGCGCGTAGCGTCATTTCGATGAGCGCTGACCGCATGACAACGCCTGTCCGGCGCTGGCCGGAGCGGCGCAGCGTTGTCCTGGGCGCGGCGGCGCTGTTCACCGCCGTGGTGTTCATCCTCGGCCAGTCCGCCCACGCCCCGGACCAGAGCTTCGCTTTCCTGTACGCGCTTCCCGTCGTGCTGGTGGCGCTCGATCTGGGACTGAGATGGGGCCTGGCGGCGGCCGCCGCGGCGTTCGGCCTGGCGATCATCTGGGGCCTCACCCGGAATCCCGGGCTCACCGTGTCGGCGTTCGCGCTCCGCGGGGTCATGCTGGTGGTGATCGGCGGCGTGGCCGGTCGCTTCGCGGACCGGATGCGCGCCGCACGCCGGCGCCAGGATCAGCTGCTGCATTCGGGCCTCGCGCTCGCCCACCTCACCGACCTGGCCGTGCTCCCCGAGACGATCGCCCGGCAGGCGCTGGGCGCCCTGCCCGCCGCCGGCGCCAGGTTTCAGATCGACGGATCGGATCCGGTCGTGGTCGGCGAGTTCGGCCGGGGGGCGATCAGCGCGTCGTTGCCGCTGCCCGGAGACGAGACCGCGACTCTGGAGGTCGCGCCGCACGCCGGCCGGAGCTTCTCGGCCGACGATCGCGTTGCGCTCGAGACGCTGGTGCTGCAGGCGGCGGTGGCGACCGAGAACCAGCGGCTGGTGGCCAGCGAGCGGGACCGGGCGCAGCTCCACCAAGAGCTGGTCCGCTCACGCGAGCGCCTGGCCAGGCAGGGACGACAGCTCGAGCACCTGCTGGCCGGCCAGGAGGACGAGCGCCGCGCTCTGGCTCAGGAGCTGCACGAAGACGCCGCCCAGGCACTGGCCGCGATCCAGCTCGGCCTGCGCGTGGTCGAGACCGACCTCGACTCCGCTCCGCAGCGCAAGCACGTCGAGGCGCTGCGGTCGCATCTCGCCGAGACGCTCGTGGCGCTGCGCGAGCTCGCGGTGGACCTGCGGCCACCGGTGCTCGACGAGCTCGGGCTCGTCCCGGCCCTGCATGGACTCGCCGCCCGTACCCCGGCCGCCGAGCATCTCGTGGCGATCGAGGTCAAGGACGACGGCGAGCGGCTCGGTCCCACGCTCGAGACCACGGTCTATCGCGTCGTGGCCGAGACCCTGGCCGCCATCGACGGGCCCGCGACCGTCCGGGTCCTGATCGACCGCAAGAAGGGCGAGGTCCGGATCACCTTCACTCAGCCCGCCGGCGAAGGTCATCCGATCTCGGGTGACGACCTGGCTCGGATCCGGGCCCGGGTCGATCTGGCCGGCGGCCTGCTGATGGCCTCCAGCGCCGAGCGCCACGTGGTCGTCGCGCACGTCCCGATGGGCGATGCCGGCGGCAATGTCGCGCCGGCTCAGCTGACGCCGAGCAGCTGACGGGCTTCTTCGACCTCGAGGTCCCCCGCGGCGACCTTGAACGCCACCGTGTCCGAGTAGCCGCCGGAGCCGGCGCTCGTGTGCATCGCCGCGATCTCGGCGCTGATGCCGGCATCGGCCATGTCCTCGGCCGCTCCGGGATCGAAGCAGCGGGCGGCCAGCCACTCGCCGACCTCCGCCGCGCTCAGGCCGGTCTCCTCCCACGCCTCCACGGAATTCTCCGGATCGCCTCCATGGGCGAACTCGCCGTGGCGTTCCACAACGTCCCTGATGGTCATTGTGAGACTGTTGCGCCGGGAGCCCCGAGGGTCATCAGCGGAGTCCCCGAAGCGAGTCAGTAGACAGCCGCGGGTTAGTACTGAGCGCGACTCGCGGGCCGCTCGGATGGCGGCGATTACGCCGCTGCATAGTCTGACCGTAATACAGAGAGAGACAGGCCCGAACCCCAGTATTGCGGCCGGGAAATCGGTGCCGCTAGCCAGGATGTGACCCATGCTCACCCTCGCACGCATGTCAGTCCGGCGGCCCAAGGCGGCGCTCGCCGGATGGCTGGTGTACGCGGTCGCGCTGGCGTTGATCGGGTTCGGGGTCGACAACGCGTTGTCGCCGTCGATCACCGTCGTCCCGGGTACTCAGTCCTCGCACGCGCAGCAGCTGGCCAACGCACAGTTCGGCCCCTCACAGCTGGTGCCGATTCTGCTCGAGGGCCCCAAGGCAGAGCTCAACCGCGAAGGGCCGGCGCTGGTCGTCGCGCTCTCCAAACGACCGCATACACGCGTGCTGTCGGCGTGGGACGCGGGAACGGCGAGCGCCGGTCTGCGCCCCAGCCCGAACGCCGCGATGATGGTGGTGTCGGTCGACCGATCCGAGAAGGAGGTGGTCAAGTACGACCAGCCCCAGATCGAGCGGCTCGTGGCCCAG
>JADGPN010000205.1 GCA_017882465.1 Solirubrobacteraceae bacterium | reverse complement strand
GCTCGTGCACATCAACACACTGCTGCTCCAGCAAGTCCTCGCCGAACCCGAATGGGCCAGCCGACTCACCGACTGTCGAGCGCCGCTGAGTTTGGGCACGAGCGGGGGCGCTCGTGCCGCTGATCGTGGTGATGGCGCTCGTGGCGCTGTCAGGCTTGTCGCGTTCGTAAACGCGCGAGAGCCCTCCCGTCTGATTGATCGTCGTCGGGAGGGCTCTCTTGGATGCCGGAGGTGGCACCCCGATGTTGATCGTATTCGCCGAGCAGGCGGTCGTGGAGGTGGAGCTGGTCGGCGGGCGTCTTGGGTGCCCGTCGTGTCGGGGGGTGTTGGGGCCGTGGGGGCATGGTCGGGAGCGGGTGCTGCGCTGCTTGTCTGGGGATCGGTTGTTGCGACCGCGGCGGGGGCGGTGTCGGGGCTGCTTGGGGACGCATGTGCTGCTGCCGGATCTGTGTTTGTCGCGCCGCCAGGACGAGGTGTCGGTGATCGGCATGGCGATCGAGGCGAAGGTCGCTGGCTCGGGGTTCCGATCGATCGCCGGTCGGTTGGGGGCGCGCGCGGGCACGGTGCGTGGCTGGCTGCGGCGGTTCGATGAGCGCGCTGAGCTGATCAGGACGCATTTCACGCGGTGGGCGGTCGTGCTGGATCCCGAGCTCGGGCCGATCCTGCCGGCCGGGAGCGGCGCCGCGGATGCTTTGGAAGCGATCGCAGTCGCTGTCCGGGCGTGGGTGTTGCGGTTCGGGCCGGGTGATCCGTGGCGGATCGCTGGCGTGTTGTCGGGCGGGGTGCTGTTGGCAACACGAAACACCCCGTTGCCGGCGGTGTCGTGAGCTGAGACCGTTTCCCGCTCGTTGGTTTGAGCGTTAGAAAGGACGTGGCGGGTGGACGCGAACGGTCGTCAAGAGGTCGGTCTGTTCAGGTACGGAGTGATCCGCGACATCCTCGATCCGGGACTGTCAAAACGGGAGCGCGGCCGGCTTGTTCGTGCCCTGTGTGAGCGTGAGCATGTCGGCCCGGGCGGCGCGATCGTCCGGATCGGTCGCACCACGTTGGATCGGTGGATCCGGGCGTATCGGCATGGCGGGTTCCAGGCGCTCGTTCCCCGGCCGCGGGTGGTGAGGCCGCGCACACCGGCGCAGACGTTGGAGCTCGCGTTCGCGCTCAAGCGTGAGCGGCCGGAGCGGACCGCGGCGCAGGTCCGGGAGATCATGCTCGCCGCCGCGGGCGACGCGGATCTGGTGCCGGGGTTGCGGACGGTGCAGACGCACTTGGCCAGGGAGGGGTTGAACGTCCGCGCGGACGGCCGCATGTCCGGGAAGGTCTACGGCCGATTCGAAGCGTCGATCCGTAACGAGTTGTGGACGGGGGACGGGCTCCATGGCCCGTTGCTGGCCGGCAGCTCAACCAGGCGGGCGGTGCTGCTCGCGTTCATCGACGATCACTCCCGCATGCTGGTCGGCTGGCGGTGGGGGACCGGCGAGGACGTGTTCCGCTTGGAGGCCGCGCTCCGCGCCGGGCTGATGAGCCGCGGTGTGCCGAAGGCGATTCTGGTCGATCGCGGCTCTGCGTTCGTGTCCTCACAGCTGCTCCGGGCGTGCGCGGTGCTGGGCGTGAAATTGATCCACGCAAGCCCCCGCGCGGCCACCACGAAGGGAAAAATCGAACGATATTTTCGAACGGTACGCGATCAGTTCCTGGTCGAGATCGACGACGGTGTCGAGCTGGCGGAGTTGAACCGCCTGTTCTCCGCGTGGTTGGAGGTCGTCTACCACCGGCGGGCGCACTCCGAGACCGGGCAGACCCCGCTTGAGCGGTTCGACGCTGCCGGCGCGCCCCAGTTGCCGACCCCTGCCCTGGTGCGCGAGGCGTTCCTGTGGTCCCAAGAACGGACCGTCACGAAGACCGCGACAGTCTCCTTGCACGGCAACAGCTACGAGGTCGACCCGGCGCTCGTTCACCGCAAGGTCGAGCTGGTGTTTGACCCGTTCGATCTGACCCGGATCGAGGTCCGCTATCAGCACCGCCCGTTCGGGCTCGCCACGCCGCTGGTGATCGGCCGCCGCACCCACCCGCAGGCGAAGCGCGAGCTCCCGCCGCCGCCGGCCGGCACCGGGATCGACTACCTCAAGCTGCTCGCCGATCAGCGCGACGCCGAGATCCCCGGACACCCGATCGACTTCGCCAGCCTCACCCAACCCGACGGCGACGGCGACGGCGACGGCGACGGCGACGGCGACGGCGACGGCGACGGCGACGGCGACGATCGTGACACCAACCAGCAGGAGGACGAACAGTGAGTATCGAGAGGCTGCAATCGCATTATGGGTTCACGCGTATGCCCTTCGGGAAGAACCTCGCGCCCGGGATGCTGCATGCGCACGGCGCGCACGCCGAAGCGGTCGCCCGGATCTCGTGGTGCATCAGCGAGCAGGCGATCGGCGTGATCTCGGGGGAGTGCGGCGCGGGGAAGACCGTCGCGGCCCGCGCCGCGGTCGCGGGGTTGGACGCGTCCCGGCACACGGTTCTCTATCTCGGCACGCCCGGGGTGGGGTTGCGCGGGATCTACGGGCTGATCGTCACCAGGCTCGGCGGGACCCCCAAGTTTCATCACGCGGCGTTGATCCCCCAAGCCCAGGAACTGCTCGCCGCGGAGGTCTCCGAGCGCGGCAAGCGAGTGGTCCTCATCTGCGACGAGGCGCATCTCTTGGACGCCGAGAGCCTGGAGGGCGTGCGCTGCCTGAGCAACCTGGGGATGGATCAGACCGCCCCGTTCTGCCTGCTGCTGCTCGGTCAGCCGACACTACGTCACCGGCTCAGACAGGGGACCTTCACCGCGCTGGATCAACGGATCGCGGTCCGCTACGCGATCACCGGCCTGAGCCCGACCGAGACCCAGAGCTACGTGCAGCATCACCTCGCGCTCGCGGGCCGCTCCGACACGCTGTTCAGCGATGACGCGGTCGCGTTGATCCACGAGGTGTCCCGCGGCCTACCGCGGCAGGTGAACAACCTCGCCGTGTCCTCGTTGATCGCCGCGTTCGCAGCCAAGAAAGCGATCGTGGACGAGTCCGCCGCCCGTGCCGCGGTCGCGGAGGTCTCCACCGAATGACGACGCTCTCGCTGCTCGATCAGCCCGACGAGGACCCGCAGCCGACCGGCGCGTTGACCCTGCCGGTTCCCGACGGTTGGCCCGCACCACCACAGCCCGCTGTCTATCACGGGTTGGCGGGCGAGATCGTCAACCGGATCGCGCCGAACACGGAGGCCGATCCGGTCGCGATCCTTTCCCAGCTGCTGGTCGCGTTCGGTGCCGCGACCGGCCGCGGCGCATGGTTCCAGGTCGAAGCGACCCGCCATCACCCGAACGAATATCTCGTCTTGATCGGTGACTCAGCTCGCGCCAGGAAGGGATCGTCATGGGATCACGTGCACCGACTGATCACCGGCGCTGACCCCGCGATCACCGCCCGGATCCTCACCGGTTTGAGTAGTGGCGAGGGGCTGATCCACTCAGTCCGCGACCCCGCCGGCCAAGACCCGGGCGCGACCGACCGGCGGCTATTGGTGATCGAACCGGAGTTCGTCAGCGTGCTCAAGAACGTCAGCCGCGAGATCTCAACTTTGTCGCCAACACTGCGCTCAGCGTGGGACGGTCGCCCGCTCGCGATCCTGACCCGAACCGCCCCCGCGCGCGCAAGCGACGCGCACATCTCGGTGATCGGTCACATCACCGCCACCGAGCTGCAGCATCACATCAACCCCGTCGAGCTCGCCAACGGGCTGCTGAACCGCTTCCTACTCCTCGGATGCCGCCGAGTGCGGCTACTGCCCGAAGGCGGCCACCCCGACCCGCTCAAACGCACCGGCCTGGACCGCCGGCTACAAGCGACACTCAACACGGCCCGCCACGCCGGGCAGATCCGCCTCTCAACCCCAGCCCGCCACGCCTGGGCAGACGCCTACCAACAACTCGCCGAACCGCAGCCCGGGATCGCCGGCGCGATCAGCGCCCGCGCTGAAGCGCACACGATCCGTCTCGCGCTGATCTACGCGCTGCTTGACAACACCCCGCAGATCCAGCCCGTGCACCTGACCGCCGCGCTCGCACTCTGGGACTACACGCAACGCTCAGCGACCTGGGCGCTGGAGCGCACCAGCGGCGACCCGCTCGCCCACCAGATCCACACCGCGCTGCGCCACGCCCTCCCCGACGGACTGACCCGAACCCAGCTCCGCGACCTGCTGCACCGCAACCCCACCACCACCCAACTCGACCACGCGCTCGCCGCGCTGGCCAACGACGGCAAGATCACCAGCAGCCGCGTCCTCACCGCCGGACGCCCGGCCGAGCTCTGGACCGCCGCAGCAGCAGCAGGCGCCTGACCCGCGACCGCTACGCGCGAGTGGGTCGCATCGCTCGCGCGCCCGCGCTTCGCCCACCAGCACGCCTCGCGAACTTCGACCCACCCTCGTGGCGAGCGATCAACAGCGAGAGCGAAGCGGTCACAAACGCGCGACGCACCACCCCACCGCCCCCCGAACCCAGCGCCTTCATCGCCGCCGTTCCCGACGACCACCGCCACCACCTTTGAACGTTTCAACGTTCGAACGTCAGACCAATCCATCACCACGAACAACAGCGCGACCATGCCCAAAACGAGCAGCGCTCAACACGCGGTTGGCCGCCAGCGCTGGTCACGGGCTGCCACCAGTGGTTCTTCCCGGCGTGCCTGTCACCGGCAGCGGCTCGGTCACCTCGTGCGCGAGCTCGGCGACGAAGAAGTGATGCGCGGCGAGCCCGCGGCTCCACTTGCGCAATTTCCGGGTGAAATTGGGTGGCGATGATCACGGCGGGAAAGTCGATCCCATCGCCGCGCAACTCGCCGACAGTCACTGGCTGCTCGCCTGCGGCCCGTAGCCGCTCGAGCATGCGCAGCTGTTGGGTTTCAGTGAGCGCCATCGAGGGGATTGTCGCCTCAAGCGACTGTCTTCATCGGCACGCCGCTCGAAGCCCGGGATCAATTTGGCCCAGGGTTGCCTCAAGGAGAGCACTCCAGTTCGCCCAGATCCACAGATGGCCCGCGCCCGGGACCACCGTAAGACGGCTTCCTGGAAGCAGCTGGGACAAGCGTGCGCCGATGACGGCAGGGGTCAGTCGATCCTTGTCGCCGTAGATGAGTTCGACGGTCGCGCCCTGGATTAGGTTGAGGTCTACGTTCCACGGCCTCGCGAGGAGCGTCAGCTCGTCGATGAGTCCGGCAACGCCCGGGGCGCTGGCTGTCCGGAAGGTGCGGCTGAACATCTCTCGGACTTCCGGCAGGGCGAGGATGTGACGGTCGGATCTCGGTGCGGTCAAGTACAGGCTTTGCAGGAGAAGGTCGCTGTGGTGTTGAGCCGCTAGGCGGAGCGTCGCGAGCTGCACGGCGATGAGCACACGCGAGATACCGGCGAGTCGCGACATCCCGTGACCGACTAGACCGACTGGGTTCATCCCAGCTAGGGAAATGCCCATCCCGGGTGGCGCAATAGCGCTGACGAGAGTCGCAGCTCTGACGCGGTCGCGCATCCGCGCGCAGGCAGCCAGCGCGTACGGCCCACCGGCGGACCAAGACAGCAGCGCGGCCGCACCGATCCTCAGCCGGTCTAGTAGGTATTCGATGTCCTCCGCGAACTGCAGGATGGTCCGCCCGGGTTGGCGCGAGGAGGCCCCGATCCCAGGGCGGTCGATGGCGACGATACGGATGCTGCCGACAGGCGGAAAGCACCCAAAGCGGTCGTGCCCAAAGCCGGCGAAGAAGACAATGGGTATGCCATCAGGCGGTCCATATTCTGCGTAGGCGAGGTCACGGCCGCCTGGGAGAGTCAGAATGCTCTGTCGAAAGTGCATGACGACGATCGTAAAGCGCGCTCGTGCGGTCCGAGTGGGCCCAGTGCTCGGGTCCGTGTCGGGAGCCGCAGGGGGTAGTGTCTTCTAAGCAGCGTCCCCCAAACGTATTTGCGAGAGCAATCTGCGCCTGAGATTGCTCTCGGCTATGCGTTGGTCGACGGGGCATCGTCGGCAGTACTACAAGCGGACGAGACGCATTGACGAGAGCACTCTCGCCTTTAGAACGCTCTCCCAAATGCGTTTGGGGGAGCAGCGTTAGTGGACGCGTATGCATTCAGCTCAAGCTCGCCCATGACAGCGGCCGGGAAGTCAATCTCGCCGCCGCGCAGCTCGGCAAAGGTGACCGGCGTCTCGCCGGCGACGCGTAATCGCTCAAGCATTCGCTGTTGCTGGATATCAGCAGGCATATCTCTACCGCATTGCGGCTCGTGACACGGCCCCGAGCACCGGGCCGTTCAGAGCTATGGTGGATTGATGGTCGCCATCGGCTCGGACTGCAGGCCAGCGCCGACATCGTTGTTATGCAAGGCATGAGCGACGAGCTCGTATGGTGGTTGACTCTCGATGATTGACGTCACGGCGTTCTTCGCCGCCGATCGGGCGGCGCAGGCGGCGGGCATCGAGCTTCTGGCTTTCGGGCCAGGGTCCGCCCACATTGCGCTGACCGTCCGGCCTGACCAAGGAAACGGTCTCGACGGGGTGCACGGCGGCGTGGTCTTTCTGCTCGCCGACACGGCGTTCGGGTTGGCGTGTAACAGCTACGGGCGGCCAACCGTGGCGCGGTCGTGTCAGATCGAGTTTCTGGCGGGCGCGACAATAGGTGATCGTCTCGAGGCACGGGCGACCGAGCGCATGCGTTCGGGCCGAAATGGCATCTACGATGTGGCCGTCATGACCGCGCCGGATGGCCTGCTGATCGCCGAGTTTCGCGGCAACAGTCGCGAGCTGCGGCCGACCTGAGCCTCGCGGCGCATCGAGTCCTTTGATGCCGTTGGCGGGGGGTGTGACGCGTGGCTCACTGGCGTCTCGCGTAGCCACGACAGGGGTTTGGGGAAGAACGTGAGCCCCGCGATCAGGACGGGAAGCGGGCGCCGATCCATCGCCGACTGAGCCGAGCGGGTGCCTCGGTGAGGGATCAGATCGAGCCGACCCAAGGTGTCCGCAAAGTCTGGACCGTCGGCATCGGTGCGGTTGATGCCGTTTCGCAACTATCATCGCCGGGCTGTCCAGCCGACGATCAAGACGTGGGGGGCTCGGTCCCCGCGCTCTCGGTTGTTCTGTGTCCGACGTTGGCGGTCTGTAGGGCCTCGGATAGGTCTGTGAGTCAGGCTCCCGTGACGCTGGACTCGTCGTTGTTGAAGATGGTGTCGATGGGTGCGGGGCGGCCGATCTCGTAGCCTTGCGCGTAGTCGACGT
>JADGPN010000036.1 GCA_017882465.1 Solirubrobacteraceae bacterium | reverse complement strand
CACGAGCGAACGAAGCCTGCATACTGGTCGGCAACCTCGCGAACGGATCCGGAAGCCGATGGCACGCCCCGCAACTGGACAGGTGGTCAGGCCGACACCGCGGTCGGCAAGCGCCGCCGCCTGAAGCTCTCGAGACCGCGGCCTGTGCACCTCGATAGCGCCGAGCAGGTCGCAATCCTGCTCGAGGCGGCCGGCGAGCTCGACCGCGGCGAGAGCATCCTCGAGGTCAAGGATCGGCTTGGTCGAACCTGGAGGCAGCGCCAGCCCATCCAGACCACAGGCCGACGGGCAGTCATCGCCACACTCCTTCTGGGCGGCGGCCGGGCTTCGGCTACCGGCGCGATGCTTTGGCGCGACGTCGACCTCGCAAACGGACGGTTCGAGGTCGGCCGAGACAAGGCCGACGCGGGCATGCGCGAGGTCGACATGCTGCCACTGCTCCGGGAAATCCTGACCGAGCACAAGGCCGCAAGCGACCGCGCGGGGCCCGACGATCCAGTATTCGTCACCTCGACCGGCAAACCACGCTCGCGACACAACATCCGCCAGGACATCGTCGACGCGTTGGTCGCCCACGCGAACAAGCTCGTCGACGAGCGCGGCCTGCAACCTCTGCCGCTCGGGATCACCCCGCACAAGCTGCGGCATACATTCGCCTCGATCCTCGTGGCGATCGGCAAGGACCCGACCTACGCGATGCAGCAACTCGGGCACACCGATCCGGCCTTCACGCTCCGCGTCTACGCGCACGTGATGCGCCGTAGCGAGCACGAGCGCGAGCGGCTCAAGGCGCTCGTCGAAGGCCACGTTTGGGCAGTGAAAATGGGCAGTATGCGCTGATGCCGCCGCGCAGGTCGAGTCCAGCGGCGACGAAAAGGCCCCGCGTTAGCGGGGCTTTCCAGAAATCGGGGCGCCCGGATTTGAACCGGGGACCTCACCGACCCGAACGGTGCGCGCTACCAGGCTGCGCCACGCCCCGACGATGGGCCATTATCCCACAGGCGCCCTGAGGGAAGACCGGCGCCCTCAGCCGGTCACGGCCTTGTAGTAGCGGACCGCCAGACCGGTGATCAGGGTCTGGAAGGCCGACTCGAGTGTGATCTGCTCATCCGCCGCGTGCTGGGCGAGCCCTCGACGCTCGATCAGCTCGCTCTCCCGGATCACCTCGTCGACGAGCTCAGGATGCTGGTCGCTGAAGTAGGCGCCGATCGAGTACAGGTGTGTGTCCATCAGCCACTCGAGCAGCGGCTCGCGCGGGGCGTCGCTCGGCTCTGGACTGGCGTCGGGACTCGTCAATCCGTGCTGTTCGGCTTGCCGACGAGCGGGAGCGACGGCGGCTTCGGCAGCTGGGGCACGAGCGTGTTGGGGTTGGGGAGGGACGGCAGCTGCGGGGCCGCGAGCAGGTGCACCGCCGGCAATGGCGGAGGCTTGGGAACCGACACGGGAGGTAGTGAACCAACTGCCGGCAGCTTGGGCAAGCTCGTCACCCAGGGTACGCTCACGGGGGGGGAATGGCCGGAAGCTGCACGTGCAGCTTGGGCAGCGCCGCGGGCGCCTTGGAAACGGTGCTGGACAGCCCCCTCCGACGGCCGTGACCAGACTCGTGACGCCCGAGGCGATCGAGAGCGGTCGAGCCCGAGCTCGACGACGCGGAGGAAGCAGACGGCCCCGATGCCCGCCGGCGGTGGGCGCGCCGGCACCAGCCGGCTGCCCGGTCGAGCCTGCGGTGGGGCGCGCCGGCACCGGCCGGCTGCCCGGTCCGAGCCTGCGGTGGGCGCGCCGGCCGCGGCGCCGGTGACCGCCACGCCGGACCGCCGCCACGAGCTCATGCTCGAGACGCACGGATGGTTACGGGGTCACGCTGGGTGCCGTGGACATGACCGAATCGTTCCGCGAAGGGCGCTCTCAGTCCCTGCCAGGAACGAATCTGAACTGTACGGTTTGTTCGACACCTGTCCAGCCATCAAGCGACTATTGGGAGCCTTGTGGCCGCAACCGGCGACATCCTTGCCTTCCTGGACGAACTTCTGATCCCCGAGCAGTTTGAGGACTACGGTCCCAACGGCCTCCAGGTGCCCGGTCCGGGACAGGTCGAGACGGTGGTCACCGGAGTCTCGGGACAGCTGGCCCTGTTCGAGCAGGCGGCGTCATTGGGGGCGCAGCTGATCATCGTCCACCACGGGATCTTGTGGGATTTCCACCCCCGCCGCATCTCCAGCGAGCAGGCGGCCAGGTTGACGACGCTGCTGTGCGGCGGGATCGCGCTGGCGGCGTATCACCTGCCGCTCGACGCCCATCCCTCGCACGGCAACAATGCCCTGATCGCGAGCGGCCTCGGCTGCGTCGAGATGACACCGTTCGGGCTCCATCGGGGCCGCGCCATCGGGGTCGCCGGCCGCTTCCCTGGCCGGGGCGTGCCGGCCTCCGAGTTGATCGAGCGAGTCCACTCGCTGACCGATCGCGAGCCGCTGCTGCAGGGGAACGGACCGGAGCTCGTCCGCAGCATCGGGATCGTCTCGGGCGCGGGCGCCGACAGCATGGCGCAGGCCGTGGCCGGTGAGCTCGACGCCTTTCTCACCGGGGAGCCACGCGAGCACGTGATGGCCGACGCGAGCGAGAGCGGCATCCACTTCATCGCGGCCGGGCACTACGCGACCGAGACCTTTGGCGTTCGCCGGCTGGGCGAGCTGGTGGCCGAGCGCTTCGGCGTCAAGCATGTGTTCGTCGACATCCCAAATCCCGTCTGAGCCCCGGAATGGGGGTCTGAGAACGACTGAAATCCGGGCTCATGTTCAATCTCAAATCCGGTTCGACGACTTCGGACCCTGCGAATTGGGGAGAGCGCACACGAAATCGAGGCTCCGAGCGGCCTGAACGGCCATTTCCGTTGAGCGCGTCCGCGAGAGTCGGCATACTTGTGGACATGTAGTGAACCCCAAGGAGGAAGCCCCAATGGCCAATCACCTGACGCCCACCGAGCTAGCGCGCGAATCCGGCTTGGAGCGCCGGGACGTGATAGTCAAGTGCGTTGAGTTGGGCGTCCCGATCTTCAACGGTCGGATCGACAAGACCCTCTTCCTCTGCAGCCTCCGCGAAATGCCGGGGATGCAGTCGCAGCAGCCGCAGCCGGCCGGGATCTGATCCCGAGTCGCCGGCGCTCGCAGCTCGGGCGCCCCCGGGCGCCCGAGCGGACCGGGCGGTTAGTCCTGAGCGGACTGACGAAGCAGCGTCGAGGTCGTCTGCTCGAGGATCTTTCGCCAGGCGCGAGTCTTCTCCCGCTCGGCCTCGAAGTGCTTGACGACCTTGCGCACCCGCGTGGCCGAGATCTCGATCCCGTGGCGCGCGCACACGCGCTTGAAGCGCGGGTAGTCCTGGGCCAGCTTCAGCGTCACCGACTGGAACCCGTGGCGCGCGATGTCGACCCGTGAGGTGTAGTTCATGATGCTGGTCTGGAACATCAGCTCGTCATTGGGCTCCGGCTCGATCAGCACGATGTCCACGCCCGGATAGCGCTCCTCCCAGCGGCGCGCCATCTCGTGCAGACGCTGATAGGCGAGCAGCTTGAACGTCTGATAGCCGATCTGCGGAAAGCCCATGTCGGAGACGCGCCGCGCCCGCGATCCGTTGATGGTCGGGATCCGCCGCTCGAAGTCGTTCACGTAGGGGACCAGCGGGTTGACCACCACGACGAACTTGGCGCCTGCCTCGACGGCGATGTCGAGATTGGTGGTCGAGAGCACGCCGCCGTCGATCAGCTCTCGATCCTTGACCTTGACCGGTTTGTAGAGCATCGGGAGCGCCGTGGAGGCGCTGACAGCCTTCGAGATCGGCACGTCGTCCCAGCCCTCGGCGCCGAACACGATCCGCTCGCACGTGTCCAGGTCCGTAGACGCCAGATACAGCTCGCTGCCCAGCAGGCGGAAGTCGTCGGTGCGGTCGGGATCGGACAGGATCGTGCGCACATAACGCTCGATGCCCTCGCCCGAGTACAGCCCCGAGGGCAGCGCCTCGGCCAGGCCGACGGCGATGTCCACGGCTGAGATCTGACCCAGGTCCCGCACCAGCGTGCGCAGCAGTCGCGCGATCTGCAGCGGCAGCAGCAGGCCCTTAGTCGCGAACTCCCGGTAGTTCGGCCTGAGCAGGGAATTCACCTTCGCGTCCGGGAACGGGGTCGGCACCTGCTGCACGATGACGCGCATCATCTCCTCGGGCGTCACGCCGTTCGAGACCGCCGAGGCGACGAACGCTCCGGCGCTGGTGCCCACGTAGACGTCGAACTCATTGACCGTGCGGTTGACCGACAGTAGATCAAGCGCGCGGAGCGCGCCAATCTCGTACACGCCGCCGGTAAAGCCGCCGCCGCCGAGCACGAGGGCCGTCTTCGAGCGCTGCTGGCGCCGCCGCGCGGACTCACGTGAGCCCGCGGATGGTCGATCCGTTGCCGTGTCGAGCTTGACTACCTTGCCCATGAGCACCTCGATTGTATGACCACTCCCTAGCGGCGAGAGCGAACCTTTTGCCGCTACGAGCCGTTACATAGGCCAATGCGCGCTTTCGTGGCGGGTTTCGCGGCGGCTGTCGCCGTGCTCGCCGGCCCAGCGGCGGTCGCGTCCGCCGTCTCCGGGGTGGCGGTCCCGGCTCCCAAGCTCTCCAGCCGGACACGTGTCGCCGAGCGCACGCTGAGCCGCAGACTGTCGGCCGGCCTCGGCAACGCCGGCCGCTCGAGCGGGGCTCTGGTTCTCGACCTGACCACCGGAGCCAAGCTGTATGCGTCCGCCGCGGGGGTGGGACGCCTGCCCGCCTCGGTCGAGAAGATCTACACGACGTCGACCGCGCTTCTCGAGCTGGGACCCGGCGCGACCCTGGTGACTCAGGTCCTCGGCCGCGGCACGCTCGGGGCCGGCGGGGTCTGGACCGGGATGCTCTATCTGCGCGGTGGCGGGGATCCGACGTTCGGCTCGGCCGGCTTCGACCAGGGGGCCTACGGGGCCGGCGCGACGATGCAGCGGCTCGTCTCGAACCTGATCCGGCAGACCGGGATCACCGCCGTCCACGGGCAGGTGGTCGGCGACGAGTCGTACTTCGATTCGCTCCGCGGCACCGCCGCGACCGGCTTTGAGCCCGCGGCCGACCTGGAGGGCGTGCTGAGCGCGGCGGTCTTCAACCGCGGACTGGCCGATCCCGCGGGCACGGCGTTTCAGGATCACCCGGCCGTGTTCACGGCCGCCCAGCTGGTGTTCGCGCTCCGCGCCGCCGGCGTGCAGGTCCCGCACGGCACTCCGACCGCAGGCGGCGTCACGCCCACGGACGCGACCTCGCTGGCCAGCGTCAACTCGCCGCGCCTGTCGACGCTGATCGCCCTCATCAACACACCGTCGGACAACTTCCTCGCCGAGATGCTGCTCAAGGGGCTGGGCGCCCGTTTCGCCGGGGCCGGATCGTCGGCAGCCGGCGCGGCGGTCGTGCGGTCGGAGCTGGCCACCGCGTTCGGCGTCCATCCTCGCCTCGAGGACGGGTCGGGACTGTCCCGCAACGACGTGACCAGCCCCCGGCAAGTGGTAACCGTGCTGGGGCGGATGTCGGGCAGCGCCGCCTTCGTGCATTCGCTGGCCATCGCGGGGAGCACGGGCACCCTGGCCTCGAGAATGATCGGCACCATTGCCGCGGGGCGCTGCCGCGGCAAGACCGGCACCCTCTCCGACGTCTCCAACCTGGTCGGCTACTGCCATGCGCGCGACGGCCACACGCTTGTGTTCGCGTTCCTGATGAACTCGGTCGACCCGACCGCGGCCCGTGGCTGGCAGGACTCGATGACGACAGCGGTGGCGGGCTACAACGGCTGACCGTCGAGCAGGGCCAGCAGCCCTGCCTCGTCGAGCACCGGCACCTCGAGCCGCTGGGCCTTCTCGAGCTTTGATCCCGGGCTCTCTCCCGCCACCACGTAGTCGGTCTTCTTCGAGACCGAACCGGTGACGCGACCTCCGGCGGCCAGGATCCGCTGCGTCGCATCCTCCCGGGTGAGGCCGGGAAGCGTGCCCGTCAGCACCAGCGTCCGGCCGGCCAGCGGCCCTTCCCCGGGCGGCGGACCCTCCTCCTCGAGGCTCAGCCCCTGGGCGCGGAGGTCCTCGATCAGCTCGCGCATCTGCGGATCGGCGAGCTGGGCGTGGATCACCTGGGCCATCTTCGGGCCGACGCCCGGGGTCTGCTCGATCTCCTCGGCGCCGGCGGCCAGGAGCGCGTCGATGGTCCGGAACTGCTGGGCCAGGCTGCGCCCCGTCACGTACCCGACCTCTTCGATCCCGAGTGCGAACAGCACCAGCGAGAACGGCCGCTGCTTCGAGGCCTGGATCGCGTCCACGAGCTTGCCCGCCGAGACCTCGCCGAAGCCGTCGAGCTCGGCGATCTTGGGCGCCTCGAGTCGGTAGAAGCCCGCGGCCGTCGTCACCCAGCCCAGGCGCATGAACAGGTCGACGTGCTTCTCCCCGACGCCGTCGATGTCCATCGCGCCGACGAAGTGCTTGAGCAACTGCCACTGGCGGCCGGGACAGACGCGGTTGGGGCATTTCGTGAACACGCTCCCCTCCGGCTTGACCGTGGGCGTGTCGCAGACCGGGCAGCGCTCGGGAGGATGCGGCGCCGGAGGCCGATCCGGGCGCTCGGCGACGTGCGGCGCGGGCGAGAGCACCTGCGGAATGACGTCCCCAGCCCGCAGCACGATCACCTCCTCGCCGGGGCGGATGTCCTTGCGCGCGAGGTCCTCCTCGTTGTGCAGCGTCGCCAGCTTCACCGTCACCCCGCCGACGTGAACGGGCTTCAGGATCGCGTACGGATGCAGGTCGCCGAACTTGCCCGGGTTCCAGCCGATGTTCTCGAGCGTGGTGACCGCGGTCGTCGGAGCGAACTTCCACGCGATCGCCCACCGCGGCTCGCGCCCGACCGAGCCAAGCCGCCGCTGCAGCTCAACATCATTGACCTTGACCACGACGCCGTCGATCTCGAAATCGAGAGAGCCGCGGCGCTCCTCCCAGGCACGGCAGCGCTCGATCACCTCATCCTCGGAGCTGAGCAGCTGAATGTCCGGGTGAACCGGGAAGTGATGCTCGCGCAGCCAGCTCATCGCATTCCAGTGCGAGTCGAACGAGATGCCCTCGGTGGCGCCGATGCCGTAGGCCCAGATCGACAGCGGCCGTTCGGCAGCCAGCTTCGGGTCGAGCTGGCGCACGCTGCCGGCGGCCGAGTTGCGGGGGTTCATGAACGTCGAGACCCCCGCCGCCGCGCGGCGCTCGTTCAACTGGGCGAAGTCCGACAGCGACATGTAGACCTCGCCCCGCACCTCCACCAGGGCCAGCGGATCGTCGCCCTCGATCCGCAGCGGCATCGCCGCGATCGTCTTCAGGTTGTGGGTCACGTCCTCGCCGGTCTCGCCGTCACCACGGGTCGCGCCGCGCTCCAGCACGCCGTCGCGGTACACGAGCGAGATCGCCAGTCCGTCAATCTTCGGCTCGGCGACGAACTGGAACTGCGGGTCCTCGATCCCCTCACGGGCCAGGTGGTGGCGCATTCGCTCGATCCAGGCGCGCAGCTCCTCCGGCGAACGGGCATTGGCCAGCGAGAGCATCCGCTGGAGATGCGCGACCTTGGCCAGGTAGTCGACCGGCTGCGCGCCCACGCGCTGCGTGGGCGAGTCCGCTGTCACCAGCTCGGGATGGAGCGCCTCGAGCTCGCGCAGCTCCGTCATCAGGGCGTCGTAGACCTCGTCACCCACATCGGGGTCGTCGTGCACGTAGTACTGCCGGTTGTGGTGCTCGATCTCGCTGCGCAGCTCGGCGGCGCGCGCGGCGGGGTCGACGGGGTCTGGTCGCTGTCCGGCGCTGCTCAAGGTTCTATCTCGCGCGCGGCCGGCGCGATCAGCCGCGCGAGGTCGTGGCTGCGAAGCGCGTCGATGCCCTGATGGTCGGTGAGGTCGAAGTGGATCGGCGTGACCGCGATCCGGCCCTGGTCGACGGCGGCCAGATCGGTCCCGGCCTCCTCACGCTCGTAGGTGGCGTCGCCGTAGATCCGGTACAGGCGCCGGCCGCCGGCGTCCTGCATCAGCGACAGCTCGTCTCGGTAGATCCGCTTGCCCAGCCGCGCCACCTCGACGCCGTTGGGCTCCGACCCGGGAACGTTGATGTTCAGCAGCGTCCCCTGGGGAAGCGGCACCGCCTCGAGGTCCGCGACCAGTCGCGCGGTGAACCGCGCCGCCACATCGAAGTCGAACCGCCCGCCGACCCGAAAGTCGAGCTCCAGCGCGCCCGACTGCTGCGAGACGGCGATCCCCGGCAGCCCCAGCACGATCGCCTCCAGCGCCGCCGCCACCGTGCCCGAGTAGGTGATGTCGTCGCCCAGATTGGACCCGTGGTTGATGCCGGAGACGACCAGCTCGGCCTTGAAGCCCTCGATCAGCCCCAGCCGAGCCAGCCGGACGCAGTCCACCGGCGTCCCGTCGGTCGCGTAGCCCACCGTCCCGTCGTCGAAGTCGACCTCCTGGACCCACAACGGCCGCCGCGTGGTGATCGAGCGCGCCATCGCCGACCGGTTGCCGTCCGGCGCGATCACCGCCAGCTCGATCCCCCGCAGCCCGATCAGCTCCCGCCGCAGCGCCTGCAGACCGGCCGCCTCGATCCCGTCGTCATTGGTGAGCAGAACGCGCACGCCCTGATGCTAGTGGTGCAGCCGGTTGCGTTCCGGACCGGCGTGCTGCCGGTTGCGCTCCGGGCCGGAGTGCTGCTGGTTGCGTTCCGGGCCGGCGTGCTGCTGCGCAGCCAGCGCCTGCGCCAGACGCACGGCCACGGCCACCGGCTCGTCCTCCAGCTGCTTCCAGGTGACGCGCATCACCCGGTAGCCCGCAGCCTCCAGGATCGCGTCCCGCCGGCGATCGCTCTCGAAGCTCCGCGGGCTCGAGTGGAAGCGATAGCCGTCGACCTCGACGATCAGGTCATGCTGCGGCCAGAAGAAGTCGACCACGTACTGGAACATCGGCTTGTTGGTGAGCGGGGGCGGCAGCCCCGAATCGCGAACCAGGCGCAGCATCCGGCGTTCGCCATCCGAGCGAGTGAGCGCGGGCTCGGAGTCGGAGGCGAGGAGGGCGCGAATGCGCGGCCCACCGGCGCGGCGTGGGGCTCGGTCGGCAGCGGCCCGCAGCTCGCCGTGGGAGACGAGCCGGCGGACCTGCGCCTCGGCGAACGCCCGCTCGAGGTCCCGGTCCGATGCGGTGGCGGCGAAGTCGAGCAGCGAGCGCGCCGGCGCCGTGACCGCGATCCCGGCCCTCGTCCGCCGATCGAGGCGATCGAGTTCCCGAACCCGGTGGACCCGAATGCCCGAGCCACGCCTGCAGTTCCACCCGGACACCGTCACCTCGACCTCGGGTTCGGATGATGGGATCAGATCCCACAGCGCCACGGCAGACCCGTGGCTGATGGCCGCCCGCTCCCCGCACGAGAGCAGTGCCGCCAACGCCGCGGTGTGGGGGTGCGCTGCCGGGTGCCCGACGAGATAGATGCCATGGTGGAACCGATGCAGACGGCCCGTGGCCAGCCGGTGCTGAATCGCCCCTCGCTTCACGCCCGCAAGCTCGAGCTGCGCGAATGTGACGAGGCCGAGCTGTTGGGCGGCGATCCAGGAGACGGTGAGGTCATGAGACGCGCGGCGGTCTTCATCAGCGCCGATCGCGTGCGTAAAGTGCCAAACAGCGGCCTCGGGAACGACCCTGGTCGGATAAGCATGCGTGACGCGCTTAGGTGGCCTAGGAGCGCCTGGAGAAGCTTTGTTTGCCACCTTAAGCAGCTAGTTCGCGGTCCATTGGACAAGGATCGCCCCCTGGCGGTCGCCGGCCGGCCAGATTCCACCGATTTGATGCACAGTTGCAGCGGTTTCGTGACCCGGCGTCACACTCTCGGCACATCGATCACCACGACCGCCGCGTCGCCCGCCTCGCGCCGCCTCGCCTCGCGCCCGAAAGCCGCCCCCTATCCCTCCAGCACCCGCTCCCCGCCGTATCCCACTCCCGCCAGGTACAGGCCGTGGGCCGGCGCCGTCTTCCCGGCCTCCGAGCGGGGACGGCCGCTGAGCAGCCGGGTGAAGTCATCCAGCAGGCGCCGGCGGCCGGCCACCTCCAGCATCGTCCCGACCAGCACCCGGTTCATCTGGCGCATGAACGCGTCGGCCTCGATCCACAACTCCAGCACGTCTGAAGCCCACCCAACCCTCCACTCCGCCGCAAACACCTCGCGCTCGAAGCGCACGTGGTCGGTCTCGGTCGGCGTGAACGCGGTGAAGTCGTGCGTCCCGACCAGGGCAGCCGCGCACTCCTCCAGCAGATCGAGGTCGATCGGGTGCGGCCACCACAGCGCTCGGCCGGCCTCGAGCGCGCTCCGCGCCGGGCGTGCCAGCACCCGGTAGCAGTAGGCGCGGCTGGTGGCGTCGTGGCGGGCGCTCCATCCCTCGGGCGCCGCCTCACACAACCGCACCGCGACATCGCCGGGCAGCAGCGCGTTCAGCCCCGTCACCGAAGCGGGCTCACCCTCGTAGCTGGCCACCTGGCCCCAGGCGTGAACGCCCCGGTCGGTCCGACCCGCCACCGTCAGCCTGACGCCCCCGGGCCTGACGCCCCCAAGCCCGCCCGCAGCCCCAAGCCCGCCCGCAGCCCCAGGCCCGCGGGGAGCCCCGTCGCCAGACGGCCGCCGCAGCACCACCCCGAGCGCCCGCTCGAGCTCGTCCTGCACGGTCCGCTGTCCCGGCTGGCGCGCCCAGCCGGCGAACCGGGTCCCGTCGTATTCCAGCAGCAGCCGGGCCACCGGCCCTGTGCCGCTCGCGCATCCCGCCCCGGACCGTGTCTGAGCCAACACCAGGAGCCCTGAGAGGCTCCTACACCAGCTCCATGAACACCATCTCGGTCGAGTCGCTGCGCCGCGGGCCCAGCTTCAGGATCCGCGTGTAGCCGCCGGGACGCTCGCTGTAGCGCGGGGCGATCTCGTCGAACAGCTTGTAGACCGCGAACTTGTCCTGGCCGAGCGCCGACAGCGCCTGCCGGCGCGCGTGGAGGTCGCCACGCTTGGCCAGCGTGATCAGCTTCTCGACCTCGGGCTTGACGGCCTTGGCCTTCGTCTCGGTGGTCTTGATCCGCTCGTGCTCGATGATCTCCTTGCAGAGGTTCATCAGCAGCGCCTTGCGGTGCGAGGCGCTGCGGCTGAGCTGATATCGCTTTCGCTGGTGGCGCATGACCCGGCCAGGTTACTCATTCCGGAGCCCAAGGCCCCGCGCGTGCAACGTCTCGATCACTTCGTCGATCGACTTCTTGCCGAAGTTGGGGATCGCGTTGAGCTCCGACTCCGTCTTCGCGATCAGGTCGCCGACGGTCTGGATACCCGCGCGTTTGAGGCAGTTGTAGGAGCGCACGCCGAGCTCGAGCTCCTCGATCAGGATGTCGTCCATCGCGTTCGCGGGGCGCGCCGCCGCGGCCAGACCGGCACCGCCGCCGCCGAGGCCGGCGTCGAGCGCGCCCGGGGTGCCGACCTCACGCAGCTCGATCACGCGGTCGGCGTCGGTGAAGATCGCCAGCTGCGAGATCAGGATCTCCGCCGCCTCGCGCAGCGCGGCGTGCGGGTCGATCGAGCCGTCGGTCTCGATGTCCAGGGTGAGCTTGTCGAAGTCGGTCTTCTGACCGACGCGAGCCTGCTCGACGTTGTAGGCGACGCGGCGCACGGGCGAGAAGATCGAGTCGATCGGGATCACGCCGATGGGCTGATCGGGCGACTTGTTCTCCTCCGCCGGGCGATAGCCACGGCCGCGACCGATGGTCAGGTAGACCTCGAGCTTCGTCTTCTTGTCCAGCGTCGCGACGTGGGCGTCGGGGTTGAGGATCTCGACGCCGGAGGGCAGATCGATGTCCTTGGCCGTGATCTCACCGGGGCCGGTGACCACCAGCGGCGCCTCGATCTCGGTCGCGTCGCTGTGCATCCGGCACACGATCCCCTTCAGGTTGAGGACGATGTCGGTTACGTCCTCCTTGACGCCCCTGATGGTCGAGAACTCGTGCGCCACCCCCTCGATGCGGACGCTGGTCACAGCCGCCCCCGCGAGTGACGACAGCAGCACGCGCCTGAGCGAGTTGCCGAACGTATAGCCGAACCCACGATCGAGTGGCTCGATCGTGAACGAGCCGCGGTTATCGTCGACTGATTCGCTGGAGATTCGGGGGACTTGGAAGTCGAGCATCAGGGTCCTAACGTCGTGGGTTCCTGCCGCCGCCTGGGGCGACTGTCAGCGCCGCGCCGGTCCCATTCGACCGCGCGACGGAAGCTTGCGTCCTACTTGGAGTACAGCTCGACGATTAGCTGCTCTTCGACCGGGGCGGCGATCTCGCGCCGTTCCGGCTTGCGGAGCACCTTCGCCGTGAGCGAATCGTGATCCGCCTGGAGCCACGCCGGCACCTGGCCGGTCAGCTCGGTCGCCTCGCGGATCACCGGGGTGGCCGTCGACTTGGTGTGAATGGCGATCACGTCGTTGTCCCGCAGCTGGTAGCTGGGGATGTTCACCCGGCGACCGTTCACCGTCCAATGGCCATGCAGGATCAGCTGCCGGGCCTGACGGCGGGAGGCGGCGAAGCCGAGACGCACGAGCACGTTGTCGAAGCGGCACTCGAGCATGCGCAGCAGGTTCTCGCCGGTGATGCCGGGCTGGCGGCTCGCCTTCTCGTAGTAGAGGCGGAACTGCTTCTCGAGCACGCCGTAGTAGCGGCGGGCCTTCTGCTTCTCGCGCAGCTGAACCCGGTACTCGCTCTGCTTCTGGCGTCCGCGGCCGTGCTCACCGGGCGGATACGAGCGACGCTCGACCCCGCACTTGTCGGTCAGGCACCGCTCACCCTTGAGGAAGAGCTTCTGGCCCTCGCGTCGGCACTGCTTGCACTGTGGCGATGTGTCTCTGGCCATCCAAATCCCTCGGCTAGACGCGGCGCCGCTTGCGAGGGCGACAGCCATTGTGGGCCTGCGGTGTGACGTCCTTGACGCCGGTCACTTCGAGCCCGGCGGCCTGCAGGGAGCGGATCGCGGTCTCGCGGCCCGACCCCGGGCCCTTCACGAACACCTCGACCTTCTGAAGGCCGTGCTCGATGCCCTTGCGGGCGGCCGCGTCGGCGGTCACCTGGGCGGCGAACGGCGTCGACTTGCGCGAGCCCTTGAAGCCGGCGCCGCCGGCGGACTCCCACGCGATCACGTTGCCCTCGCGATCGGTCAGCGACACGATCGTGTTGTTGAACGACGTCTTGATGTGGGCCTGGCCGATCGGGATGTTCTTGCGAACCCGACGGCGACCACGCGCTGGCCTCTTGGGCGCTGGGCTCATAGCTTGCCGGGGCCTCCGGCCCGGCCGTCTGAAATTGTCGCTCGGCCTCCGAGCACAGTCCTCCGCGGGACTTCCGGCCCCGCGTTCTGATCACGGAGCTCAGCCTCCGGCATCGCCTCGACACGCTCGCGCTTCGCGCTCACTTCTTGCCCGCCTTCTTCTTGCCGGCCACCTGCATGCGCTTGGGGCCCTTGCGCGTGCGGGCGTTGGTCTTCGTGTTCTGCCCGTGCACGGGGAGGCCGCGGCGGTGCCGCAGCCCGCGGTAGCAGCCGATCTCCTGCAGGCGTTTGATGTTCTGCGAGCGCTCGCGGCGCAGATCGCCCTCGACCGTGAGCTCGGAGTCGATCAGATCGCGGAGCTTCACAACCTCTTCCTCGGTCAGGTCGCGAACGTAGGTGTCCGACGACACGCCGACCTTGGCCAGCAGCTCGTTGGAGGTCGAGCGCCCGATCCCGTACACATACGTGAGGCCGATCTCGACACGCTTGTTGAGGGGGATGTTCACCCCGGCGATTCGCGCCATTACTCGCCACCTCCGCTGACCGGCTTCGTTCTCGCAGCGCTCATCCTTGCCTCTGCTTGTGACGCGGGTTCGAGCAGATGACCAGCACGCGGCCGTGCCGGCGGATGATCTTGCACTTTTCGCACATCGGCTTGACCGACGGTCGTACCTTCACGCTCGTTCGCTCTCATCAGGTGATTTCAAAATGTTCCTTGCGGCATCGGCTCTGGCGACCGGTACGGTCGCCGCTACCGCGCCGAGGAGCGCCGCGCAGCGCGGAAGGACGCGCTACAAGCGCAACGGCTGATACTAGCAGGGGCAGATGTGCACGTGCGCTCAGGCGGCCGCACGGCCGTTTCCGGCCTCGTGCCAGGGGGTCAGGATACGGGGACCGTCGGCCGTAATCGCAATCGTGAACTCGAAATGCGCCGCCAGAGAGCCGTCCTGAGAGTAGATCGCCCAATGGTCGTCGCCCATGCGGACTCCGTGGCGTCCCGCGTTGACCATCGGCTCGACCGCGAGCACCATCCCCTCCTCCAGCGACACGCCGGTGCCGGGATTGCCGTAGTTGGGGATCTGCGGATCCTCATGCATGCTGCGCCCGATTCCGTGGCCGACGAGCGTTCGCACGATCGAGAATCCCGCCGCCTCGACGTGCTGCTGGACCGCATGCGAGACATCTCCGAGACGATTGCCCGGCCGGCATTGCTCGACCGCGAGCAGCAGCGACTCCTTGGTGGTCGCCAGCAGCTTGCGTGCCACGGGCGAGATCGGCCCCACGGGGAGCGTGCGCGCGGCGTCGGCCACCCATCCGTCGAGGATCACCCCGATGTCGACGGACAGGACGTCGCCCCGGCCCAGCAGGTAGGGACCCGGGATCCCGTGCACGATCATCGAGTTCGGCGATGCGCAGATCGAGCCCGGGAAGCCGCGATAGCCCTTGAAGGCCGGCTCGCCGCCCTGCGAGCGGATGAACTTCTCGGCCGCTTCGTCGAGCTCCTTCGTGCTGACCCCCGGCCGGACCTTGCCCGCCAGCAGGTTCATCGTCTTGACCAGAATCGCACCGGCGGCCGCCATCCGCTCGATCTCCTCAGGGCTCTTCTTGATGATCACGGCGCCCCGCCCCGCTCAGACGTCGTCTTCCATGCGCAGGGTCGCGATCACTGCCCTGATGTGATCGTGGACCTCGGCCGGGCTCCGCGTTCCGTCGATGCGGCGCATCAGGCCCTGATCATCGAAGTAGTCGATCAGCGGCTCGGTCTGGTCGTGGTACACCTTGAGCCGGTTGCGCACGACCTCGTCCTTGTCGTCGTCACGCTGGATCAGGCGCGATCCGTCCTGGTCGCACACCCCTTCGCGCTTGGGCGGGTCGAAGTCGACGTGATAGTTGTGCCCGGACTTGACGCACAGCCGGCGGCCCGAGATCCGGCGCACGACCTCCTGATCGGGGACGTCGACCAGGATCGCGGCCGTCACCCGGCGGCCCACCTCGGTGAGCTGCTTGTCGAGTGCCTTGGCCTGCTCGATCGTGCGCGGGAAGCCGTCGAGGATGAAACCGTCGAGCGCGTCGCTCTCGTTCAGCCGCTCGGCCGCCATCTTCACGATCAGCTCGTCGGGGACCAGCTCCCCGGCGTCCATGTACTTCTGCGCCTCCTGGCCGAGCTCGGTTCCCTCCTTGACGTTGCCCCGCAGCATGTCGCCGGTGGAGATGAAGGGCAGCCGGAAGTCGTTACGCAGGCGGTCGGCCTGGGTTCCCTTCCCGGCCCCAGGGGGGCCGAACAGGATGAGGTTCAACTCTGACACGAAGGCGGAGCTTAGACACTCTGCCGCTGGACCGCATGACGGCGGTCCGGCGGGGGCCGAGCTACTTCAGGAAGCCCTCGTAGTTGCGCATCATCAGCTGCGCCTCGAGCTGTTTCATCGTGTCCAGCGCGACCCCGATCACGATCAGGATCGACGTCCCTCCGAAGAAGAAGTTGGCGCTCGTCTGGTTGATCAGCACGGTTGGGAGCGCAGCCACGGCGGCCAGGAACAGAGCTCCCGGGAAGGTGAGGCGAGCCAGGATGCGGTCGAGGAACTCGGCCGTGGGCCTCCCTGGTCGCACCCCGGGGATGAAGCCGCCGTACTTCTTCAGGTTCTCGGCCTGATCGACGGGGTTGAACGTCACCGCGGTGTAGAAGTAGGTGAACAGGATGATGAAGATGGTCTCGCCGAGCACGTAGTGCCAGCTCTGCGGGGCGAAGAAGTTCGCCACGTCGGTGGCGAAGTTCGTGCGGTTCTGGCCCAGGAGCTGTCCGACCGTCGGCGGGATGGCCATCACGCTGGCGGCGAAGATGACCGGGATCACGCCGGCCATGTTGACCCGCAGCGGCAGGTAGGTCTGGCCGCCCTGGGTCATCCGGCGGCCGATCACGCGCTTGGCGTACTGGATCGGGATTCGGCGCTGACCCTCCTGGACGAACACGATCGCGGCGACGACCCCGACCACGATGAACGGCATGATCACCCGGAACACCTGATCGGGGTTGGTCCACCACGACTGGATCCCGCTGGGGATGCGGGAGACGATGCTGGCGAAGATCAGCAGCGAGATCCCGTTGCCGATCCCGCGCTGGGTGATCAGCTCGCCCATCCACATCAGCAGGACCGTCCCGGCGGTGAGCGAGATCACGATCAGGAACACCTTGGCCAGCGTGAAGTTGGCCACCACGTCCACGCCCGCCGACTTCTCGAAGCTGCGGAACAGGAACACGTAGCCGATCGACTGGGCGAAGGCGAGCCCGACCGTCAGGTAGCGCGTGTACTGCGTGATCCGCGCCTGGCCGACCTCGCCCTCCTTCTGCAGCTTCTCCAGCGACGGCACCACGACCGTCAGCAGCTGCAGGATGATCGAAGCCGTGATGTAGGGCATGATCCCCAGTGCGAAGATGGCGATCCGGCCCAGCCCTCCGCCGGAGAACAGGTTCAGCAGCCCGAGGACGCTGTTGCCGCCGAAGTTCTTCTGGATCGCGTTAACCGCGGCGGAGTTGATGCCCGGCGCCGGAATGTGGGTGCCGAGCCGGTACAGCGCCAGCACGACGGCCGTGAAGATGATCTTGGTGCGGATCTCCTTGACCCTGAACGCACCAAGGATCGTGGCGATCATCGGCTAGGCCTCGATCAGCTGGCAGGTGCCGCCCGCGGCCTCGATCTGCTCGCGTGCGGCCTGGCTGAACCCGTGTGCGTGAACGGTCAGCGCCTTGCTCAGCTCGCCCTTGGCGAGCACCTTCACGGGGACGCCCTTCCGGGTGGCCAGGCCCTTGGCGTGCAGCGTCTCGAGCGTGACCGAGTCGCCCGCCTCGAAGCGGGCCTCGAGGTCGAGCAGGTTGACCGGCTGGGTGTGCGTGCGGAACGGCTCGAAGGCCATCGACTTCTTCATGTGCGGCCCACGGAGCTTGCGCAGCCGCATGTGAATCGGGTTCTGTCCGCCCTCGAAGCGGGCACGCTGCTTGGCGCCCGATCGCGAGCCGTAGCCCTTCTGGCCGCGGCCTGAGGTCTTGCCGGTTCCGGAGCCCTCGCCCCGGCCCACGCGCTTGCGGGGACGGCGGGACCCGGGCGCCGGCTGCAGGTTGTGCAGACCGATCCGCGGCGCTTGCGTCTCCTCCGGGGCGTCGTCGCGTTTGGGCGTCACGGCTTCTCCACCTCGACGAGGTGACGAACCTTGTGGATCATGCCGCGAATCTGAGGCGAGTCCTGCACCTCCACCGAATGGCCGATCCGGCGCAGGCCGAGCGAGCGCAGCGTGTCGAGCTGGCGCTTGTCGCAGCCGTTGCGGGACTTTCGCTGCGTGACGCGGAACGTGCTCACGCCGTCGGCTCCTCGGGGTCAGTCGTCGCAGCTGGGGCCGCGTCCGCGACCTCCGCGCCGGACTCGGCGAGGAGAGCGGCCGCTTCGGGAACCGGTGGCGACGCGGCGCCGTCACCGTTCTGTGTCGTCAGGCCGAGAACCTGGTTGATCGAGAGCCCGCGCAGCTCGGCCACCTCGTCGGGGGTGCGCAGCGACTCGAGCCCGGCCATCGTGGCCTTGACGAGGTTGATCGGATTCTGCGAGCCCAGGCTCTTGGAGAGGATGTCGGTGATCCCGGCCAGCTCCAGCACCGCGCGCACGCCGCCGCCGGCGATCACGCCGGTTCCGGGCGCGGCCGGCTTCAGGAAGACGCGGCCGGAGCCGAAGATGCCGGTCGTCTGGTGGGTGATCGTGGAGCCGTGCTTGGGCACGCGGTAGAGGTTCTTCTTCGCGCGCTCGACTCCCTTCTGGATCGCCACCGGAACCTCGTTGGCCTTGCCGTAGCCGACGCCGACGATGTCGCGCTCGTCGCCCACGACCACCAGCGCGGTGAACGAGAACCGGCGACCGCCCTTGACGACCTTGGCGACGCGGTTGATCTCGACGACGCGCTCTTGCAGGTCGAGTCCGCTGGAGGAGACTGTGCGATCACGGGGCATGGGTGAATCCAGGGTAGCGAGTTGTCAAAAGCCCAAGCCGCCCTCACGGGCGCCCTCGGCGAGCGCCTTCACGCGCCCGTGGTAGCGATATCCGCCGCGGTCGAAGACGGCGCTCTGCACGCCGGCGGCCTGAGCCCGCTCGGCCAGCAGCTCGCCGGCGCGCTTGGCCTGGGCCATCGGGTCGAGATCGCGCAGGCCCGGCTCGGTCCAGTTGACCGCCGCGAGCGTGCGGCCCGAGTCGTCGTCGATGAGCTGCGCGAAGATGCCGCGGTTGGAGCGGAAGACCGAGATCCGGGGCCGCTCGGCGGTTCCCTGGACCTTGGCACGCACGCGCCGACGGCGCTTGAGACGACGTTGTGGCGCCGTAGACACGGTCACCCCTTGCCTCCTTCCAATCGGCGCTGAGGACCATGTCCGGCGCCGTCCAGCCCCCGCCCCACGCTCCGCTTGGCTGCGCTCATGCCCGCTTACCAACCTTGCGAGCCACGTACTCGCCCTCGTAGCGGATGCCCTTGCCCTTGTAGGGCTCCGGCTTGCGCTGCTTGCGGATGAAGGCGGCGATCTCTCCGACCTGCTGCTTGGAGGCACCCTTGACCACGATTCGGGTCGGCATCGGGACTTCGAACTCGATCCCCTCGGGTGCCTTGACCGGCACGGGATGCGAGTAGCCGAGCGCCAGCTCCAGATCGCGGCCGCGGAGCTGGGCGCGGTAGCCCACGCCCTGAATCTCGAGGCGCTTCTCGAATCCGGCCGTGACGCCCGTGACCATGTTCGCCACCAGCGTGCGGGTCAGCCCGTGCAGGGCACGATGCTCACCGCGATCGGTCGGGCGGGCCACCTTCAACTCGTCGCCGACATGCTCGACCGTGATGTCGCGGTGGATGCGCTCCGAGAGCTCGCCCTTGGGCCCGTTGACGATCACGCGCTCAGGCTCGATCGCGACCGTGACGCCGGCCGGCAGGGGAATTGGCTGTCTTCCGATTCGGGACATGAGCTCGAGGACTGTCTACCAGACCTTCGCCACGACCTCGCCGCCGACGCCCACGATGCGGGCCTCGTGGCCGGTCATGACTCCCTTGGAGGTCGAGATGATCGCGGTGCCCATCCCGCCCTGGATCCGGGGGATGTGAGCGTGGTCGACATACGTGCGCTGGCCCGGGCGCGATACGCGCTGCATCCCGGAGATCACCGGCTTGCGGTCCTCGGTGTACTTGAGCGTCACTGTGATCCGCTCTCCGGGCTGCTCGACCGTGGGCGGCTGCAGCTCGTAGCCCTCGATGTAGCCCTGCTCCTTGAGGATCCGGGCCAGCTCGCGCTTGAGCTTCGAGGAAGGGATCGTGACGTCCTGGTGCTGCGCCTTGGCTGCGTTGCGCAGGCGCGTCAGGAAATCGGCGATGGGGTCGGTCATCGACATGAGGGGGCTACCAGCTCGACTTGGTCATTCCGGGGACGTATCCGTTGTGCGCGAGCTCGCGCAGGCAGATCCGGCACACGCCGAATTTGCGGTACACGGCTCTGGCGCGACCGCAACGGCGGCAGCGGGTGTAGCCCCTGGTCTTGTACTTGGGCGTCCGCATCTGGCGGACGCGCTGTGAGGTCTTGGCCATGTGCTCCTTGGTTCCTAAGCTGGTGTCGTGGCCGCCTGCGGGCGGCCTTCCTTCGCGAACGGCATGCCGAGCGCCTCGAGCAGCGCGAACGACTCCTCGTCGCCGGCTGCCGTGGTGGTGATGGTGATGTCCAGGCCGCGGACCTGGTCGATCTCGTCGTAGTCGACCTCGGGGAAGATGATCTGCTCGCGCACGCCCATCGAGTAGTTGCCGCGGCCGTCGAACGAGCGCGCGTTGAGCCCGCGGAAGTCGCGGATCCGCGGGATCGCGATCGACAGCAGGCGATCGAGGAACTCGTACTGACGCTCACCGCGCAGGGTGACGGAGACGCCCACCGGCATCCCCTCGCGCACCTTGAACTGGGCAATCGACTTGCGGGCGCGGCGGATGTTCGGCCTCTGGCCAGTGATCGTGGCCAGCTGCTCGGTCGCGGCCTCGAGCACCTTGGAGTCCTGCTTGGCGTCGCCGACGCCCATGTTGACGGTGATCTTCAGGATCCGGGGCGCCTGCATCGGCGTCGAGTAGCCGAAGCGCTCGATCAGCGCCGGGCGGATCTCGTCGTTGTAGCGGAGCTTCAGACGGGCGGGCATCAGTCGATCCTCGTGCCGCTTCGCTTGGCCACGCGGTAGCGCCTGCCCGCATGGACCTCGATCCCGATCCGCGTCGGCTTGCCGTCCTTGGGATCGGCCAGCATCACGTTGGAGACGTGAATCGGGCCCTCCTTCTCGATCACGCCGCCGCCCTGCTCGCCGGTCATGCCCTGCTTGGGCCGCTGGTGGCGCTTGACGATGTTCAGCCCCTCGACGTAGACGCGGTCCTTTTTCGGATCCACGCGCAGCACCTTGCCGCGCTTGCCGCGGTCCTTGCCGCCGATCACGATCACCTCGTCGTCGCTCTTGATTCGTGCGGGCATGGCTACAGCACCTCGGGGGCAAGGGAGACGATCTTCATGAAGTTCCGCTCCCGCAGCTCGCGGGCCACGGGCCCGAAGATGCGAGTGCCGCGCGGGTTGTTGGCCGCGTCGATCAGCACCGCGGCGTTCTCGTCGAAGGCGATGTAGGTCCCGTCGTCCCGGCCGTAGGACTTCTTCGTGCGCACCACCACGGCGGTCACGACCTCGCCCTTCTTGACCGAGCCCTGCGGGCTGGCCTGCTTGACGGTGGCCACGATCACGTCGCCGACGCCCGCGTAGCGACGGCGCGAGCCGCCGCGGACGCGGATCACGAGAATCACGCGCGCGCCAGAGTTGTCGGCCACGCGCAGGCGTGTCTCGTTCTGAATCACTTGGCGCGCTCCAGTACCTCGACCAGGCGCCAGCGCTTGGTCCGCGACAGCGGACGGCACTCGCGCACGACGACGGTGTCGCCGATGTGGGCGTCATTGGCCTCGTCGTGGACGTGCAGCTTCGTCGAGGTGCGCACGATCTTCTCGTACCGGCGATGGCGCCGCGCGATGTCGATGCGAACGGTGATCGTCTTGTCGGCCCGGTCGGACACGACCACGCCCTGACGCGACTTCTGCTTGCCGGGGGCGTGCTCGCGCGGGGGCGTCGCCTCCAAGGAGTGCTCGGCGGCGCGCGCTTTGGCCCGGGCACGCTCGCGGCCGGTACGCCGCGCGGCCGCCTTGACACGGCGCTCCGCCACGCGCTCCGCGTGTCGCTCCTCGGCCGTGCGGGCCTTACCCCCTGGGGCCCTGGCCGCCTTCGCCGCGCGAGCACGCTGACGGCGCTCCTTCGGAGCCAGCACCTGCACCGGCTCTGCGGGGGCCTGGGGCTCCGGGGCGGCAGTGGCCGCGTCCTCGGCGGGTGTCTGCTCTTGGGTCTCCTGCGGGTTCTCAGTTTCAGCCATTGATCTCGGATGTGTGTCGGTGCTTGATGTCGATGCCGCGCTGATTGGCGACGGTGAGGGCGCGGGCAATCTCGCGCTTGGCCCGCGCCAGGCCGGCGGTGTTGTCCAACTCGCCGGTGGCGTGCTGGAAGCGCAGGCCGAACAGCTCGCGGCGCGCGGTGCGGATGCGGTCGAGCAGCTCGGCGTCGCTCAGGTCACGCAACTCGGCGGCCTTCATCGACTAGCCCTCTTCCCGCATGACGAACTTGGTCCTGACCGGCAGCTTGTGGCCGGCCAGGCGCATCGCTTCACGAGCGAGCGGCTCGGGCACTCCGGCGAGCTCGAACATGACGCGCCCCGGCTTGACGACCGCGACCCAGCCCTCAGGCGAGCCCTTGCCGGAGCCCATGCGGGTCTCGGCCGGCTTCTTCGTGAACGGCTTGTCCGGGTACACGTTGATCCACACCTTGCCGCCGCGCTTGATCTTGCGGGTCATGGCGATACGAGCCGCCTCGATCTGACGGTTGGTGAGCCAGCCGGCATCGAGCGCCTTCAGCCCGTATTCGCCGAACTGGACCTTGACCTGTCCACGGGACAGGCCCGCGCGGCGTCCGCGATGCTGCTTGCGGTGCTTGACACGTTTGGGGGCGAGCATCAGCGGGTGATCCCTCCGCCTGCGGAGCCGCCACGACCGCCGGGGCCGCCACCGCGACCACCCGGACCGCCACCACGCCCGCCGCCGCCGCCGCCACCGCCGCCGCCGCCGCCGCGACCACCCGCACCGCCGCCGCGACCACCCGGACCGCCACCACGACCACCCGGACCGCCACCACGACCACCCGGACCGCCGCCAC
>JADGPN010000204.1 GCA_017882465.1 Solirubrobacteraceae bacterium | reverse complement strand
CGACCAGAACGTTGGCCGGCAGCTCGACGGCGTCGCGGTGGACCGCACGTTCACCGACACCGCGTCGGGCAAAGACGTCACTCGTCCGCAGCTCGCGGCCGATGCTGGGCTTCGTCCGCGAGCGCGACACCGATCATCGTGCACTCGATGGACCGCCTGGCCCGCAACCTCGAGGACTTGCGGGTCACCGATCGACAAAGTGTTGTCTATGTTGAAGCGGCTAGGTTCGAGTCCTCTCGTGGGCGCCGTTCTAGGCTTTCCGCTGCGATGACGTCTCTCGACAATCCATGCTTGGCGCTACGCGTCCCTGGACTCGATGAGTCCGGTGTGATGGGCCACGAACGCAAGGATGTCCGCCCCAATGGCCGTCCCTCGGCTGTGTGCTCGCGGACCATGTCCTATATCGGGGATGCTGTGAAAGAGGATCGGGGTCTCGGCCCCGTTGGCGTGTTGCAGCGCGGCGCACATCTTGCGCGCATGCATGGGGTGCACCCGCGTATCGCTCTCGTAGACGACGAACATCGTCGCGGGATACCTTGCGCCGCCGCTGATCCGGTGGTACGGCGAGTAAGAATAGAGCCAGCGGAACTCCTCTCGGACGGTCGCGCTGCCGTACTCGCCGCGCCAGCTCGGACCCAGCCCGAATCGCTCGTACCGCGTCATGTCCAGCAGCGGCGCTGCGCATACTGCGGCGGCGTACAGCTCGGGTCGCTGGGATATGGCCGTGCCGACGAGCAGTCCGGCGTTGCTGGCACCGATGATTCCGAGTTGCTTGGACGTGGTCCAACCGTTGGCTATCAGCCACTCGGCCGCCGCGTGGAAGTCTTCGAACGCGTGGTGCTTGTTCTGACGCATGCCTGCCCGGTGCCAGGCGCGGCCCTCCTCGCCGCCCCCACGCACGCAGGCGACCGCGAACACCCCGCCGGCTTCGACCCACGCCAGCGCGTCTGGGTGGAAGCGCGGTGCCATCGAGACACCGAATGCTCCGTACCCGGTCAGGATCGTTGGGCGTGGCCGGTCCGGCCCTTGTGAGCAGTCGGCAGGAGCGATCACGAACAGGTGTACGTGCGCCCCGCCCGTGGACGTGTAGGTCTCCTGTCGGGATGTTGCGGGGGCTGCCGTTACGGCCGGCGTGGCGGGATGCCGCTCGGGGTGCGGTCGGTGTGTGTCATACCGCAATGTCGTCGGGGGTGTCACGTGGTCGGTGTAGCTGAGCCACACCGTCGATCCGCCGTCCGGATGGGTGGAGAGATTGGACGCCGTGCCGGCGCCTGGAAGCGCGACGACGCCGGTCCGCGCGCCGGATGCGCCGTCATGCAGGGTGATTTCACTGACCGCGTGTCGGTTGCGGACGACGACGAGCCGTGTCGCGCCTCGGTCGGGGCCGGTCAGCACCGCGAAGTTCGAGAGCACGGCGTCTGCATCCTCCGGGACGAGTTCGCGCCATCCTGGCGGCGCCGGCCGCGCGGGATCGGCGACGCAGAGCCGGCCCCGCGGCGCGCGAAACGTCGTGTGGATGTAGAGGCGGCCGTCGTTGGCGACCGATGCGCGGCTGAGTGCGTCGAGGCCGACCTGGAGTGGGCGAAAGAGCGGACGTTCGGGCGGGGCCTCTTCGAGGTCGGCCAGGTAGGCATCGTTCCGCGACGCCGTGCCGACCATTGTGCTCACGAGCAGCCAACGTCCGTGATCGAGCGAGACCTGGTAGCGGGTTGTCGGGTCGCACCCGGTTCCGAAAATCAGCCGGTCGTCGGCCCGGGGATCGTCGCCGAGTCGGTGTAGCCACACGCGCCGGTCGATCGTTTCCCTTCCCGCCGGCTGATTGCTGTCCTGGCATCGCACGTAATAGAAACCGCTGGTGTCGGGCAGCCACGCGATCGGCGAGTACCGGGTCCCGTGGATCGGCCCGTCGACGACCTCGCCTGAGTCGACGTCCATGACCCTGAGCACCGACTGCTCACCACCGCCGTGCGAAAGCTGGTAGGCGACGAGTCGGCCGTCAGGCGAGCAGTCCCATGCCGCGATCATGCTTTGCCCGGTCGGGTCGGCCTCTGCTGGATCCAGTACGACGCGCTCTGCGCCGTCACTCGTCACGACGTGAAGGACCGGGTGCTCCTGACCTGGCTCGCGGCGCACGGAGAACGATCGGTCGCCACGCCACACCGGCACCGGCATCACCGGCGCGTCGCTGAGCTTTCTGAGGCGGGCGGTGAACCGCTCGGTCGCGCCGATCCTGCTCAGGTAGGCCTGCGTCACGGCGCGCTGCTGCTCCTCCCATTGCCGGCTCTGGGCAGATTCGCCGTCTTCGAGCCACCGGTAGGGATCGGCAACCGGGTACCCGTGGATGGCGTCGACGAGGTCCAGACGTGCAGCCGCGGGGTAGTCCAGCCGCTCCCCTGGGAAGCGCCCGGTCACGACGGTTCTCTCACGGGCTCTGGGGCGACGGCGTCCGAAGACGTTTGGTCAGCGGCTGTCCCCGCGGCATGTGGGCCCTCGTCGAACGACGTCGTACCCTGGCCGCGCGCTTTGCGAAACGGACGCAGGAGTACGAGCGTTCCGGCAGAGAGCGCTGCGGCGACCCAGAGCGTTGGCCGGATTCCGGCCTGCTGGGCGAGGAGCCCGCCGGCGACCGAGCCGCCGATGAGCGCGGCCCCGGAGACGAGTTGCAGGCTGACGCCGGCGCGACCCAGTGTTTCCTCATCGACCGCGACGGTGAGGAATGCCGTCAGTCCGACGTTCGCGATCGCGCCGAAGAAATACGGCAGACCGATCCCGAAGGCCGCAATTCCCACCGCGAGCGGCAGCGCTCCACCGGCAAACGGCAGCAGCGCCGTGGTCACCGCGACGCCGAAATAGCTCAGTACCGCCAACCGGCGGACCTCCACGCGAGGCGCCAACCAACCGGCGACGGCGCTTCCGGCCACAGCCGCGACGCCGACGAGGACGAACAGCAACCCGTACAACGCCGTCGGCACGTCGAGCACGGTGAGGAGGAACGGGGCAAGCACGGCCAGGATGATTCCCGTGACCACTTGCTGGCCGACGACGAAGGGGGTGAGTCGTCGCAGGAAGCGCTCTTGGTGCAACAGCGCGAAGCCGGCGCCCAGCTCACGCCGGGTCACCCGCCCGCTTTGAGTCGGGGCCCGCCGTGGCTCTGGTTCTTTGATCAACAGCAGACACAGCGCGCTGACAAGGTACGAGCAGAAGTCGATCACGAACGGCACCACCGTGCCTAGGAGGGCGGCCGGCCCCGATAAGGCGCGCGCCAACACGCCGCCCGCGTTCTCACCGCCCTGCAACCGGGCCCGTGCAGCCGCCACATCACCGTCCGTGACCACCGTGCGCAGGTGCACGAAATAGGCGGTCTCGACGATGACGCCGATGACGCCGAGTGCGAATACGAACAATGCCAAACCCCATACCGCGACACGGTCGGCCACCAGGCCGAGGATCAGAACGCCGAGCGCGGCTGCCGCCAACAGATCGCAGGCGATCAAATAGGGTCGGCGGCGGGGAAGCCGGTCGACCCAGGCTGAGATCAGCAGCCCGAACAGCAGCAGCGGAAGGCTTCCCGCAGCGACGAGCAGACCCATCTGCTCCGGCGTCGCGCCGAGATAGCGCACGGCCACCAGCGGCACCGCGACCACGGTGAACACCGAGCCGAATGCTGATGTCACCTGTCCGGCCCAGAAGAGGCGGAAGTCTCGGGTCATCGCTGTTCCTTCGATTCGACATGTGGGCGTCACCTGGCGACCGGAGCTTGGCTTTGACTAGTAGGACGCACCGACCGCGTTAGCCGCGGCCGGTGCTGTCCCGATCCGGCGAACCGCTGTCCGCCCGTCGATCAGCCGGGTTCATGGGCGCCTGCGCGCGGGGCATGCTCCCGGTTCGGTGCTCACCTGGTGTTGTCTCACAGGGTGTTTCCGCAGTGAGACCAGCTGGTGGTGCTGAGCGGCATCTCGTCCTCCGCGTGGTCCTCGGCGGCGAGATCCTGCAGGGCAAGGATCTGAATCATGTTTGTTTCACCCCCTTTCGGAATGCTCTGGTGATCCGAACGAACCGCTCATCGGCGCGACCGGGAACACCGACGTCTGGACGCATCGCGGCGGCGAGCTGCCGTCCGGCGACGCTTCGTCGAGGGTGAAGAACTGATCCGCAGCGCCGTAGAGCACGCGATGGAGCGCGAGCAGCACGCCGGCGCCGCCGCTCCACAGTTCCGCGCTGTAGCGCATCAGACCGTCGCCGAGGAAACGGACACCGGTCGCGTGCGGGACGGCGTGCTTGACCAGACCCGTCGCCACCGAGACGGCCGCCTCGTGACTCGAGGCTTCACCGGCCCACCCGGCATGCTCGGCCAGCACGAAGGCCAGGCCGGCGAGCCCGCAGTACAAGCCCGGCAGCATCGTGCAGCGCTTATCGACGTCACTCAGGATTCGCGGCAGCGCGGCGACGAATCGCTCGTCCGGGGCGCCTGCCACGTACCGGGTCAAGACGAGCGCGACACCGGCCGACCCCGCATACAGGTACGGCATGGCCGGTCGCGCAACCGCGTTGTCGGGAAACGACAGCGTGCCGTCGGGCAGGCTAATTGCGCGATCGAGCTCTTGGTGCAGCAGCGCGCGCCCAGCCTCCCGATAGCGTTCCTCGCCGGTGTCACGCGCGAGGTAGTTCAAGAACAGCGCCAGCCCGGTGCGTCCGTGCAGTAGTCCGACCGCATCGTTAGCGCCGAGCGTCGACCCTGGCTCGGTCGTGGCGAGGATCGCGTCGCCGGCCGCGGCCGCGCGTTGCAGGCACGAATCCACGTCCGTGTGGCGATACATGGCCAGATGCGCCAGCCCGACGCCGGCGATACCTTCTCCCAGCGTGGTTGACAGCCCGACGATGGGATGCCGGTCAGCGTGGTCGAGCACCTCGATCGCCTCATCGAGCAGGCCTAGCTCCGCGAGCACCCACGCCACCCCCGCCGACCCGACGTGCAGTCCAGGAGGGAGCTCTGCTCGCTCTGCGAGCGCGTCACGGCGAAAGCGCGCGACGATTTGTTCGGGCACGTCCGAGCCGGTCAGGTGCAGCGCGTGGAGCACCCCCGCGGTGCCGTAAGAGACACACGTCGTATTCGTCTCGAAGCCGCGTGGCACTGTCGGGAACATTCGGACTGGGTGGTCCGGGTCGGCCATGGCCAGCACGCCGCGCCGGACTTCACCGGCGAACCATTTGAGGCTCTCCACCGGCCGGCTGTCGAGCGCGGTCGGGTCTGGCAGCCGGCCGTCCACGGGCGTGTCGCCGTCAGGGCCGTACCGTCGCGCTCGCCGCCATAGCCAGGCTGGTACGGGCGCGCGTTGTTCCAGGTCGCGTCGGAGCAGGCGCAGGTTTCCCGGGCTGCGCTGCATCACGCTGTGTAGCGGCATCAGCAACGCGAGGGCGAGCGCGTTGAGCCCGTACTCGTCTTGCGCGAACGTGGTGCTGTCGAGGAGATCGCCGGGCGGCGTGTACCCGTCGGTGCCCATCCGGATTGGTGGCTGATCGCGATGCGATGCAGCCTCGAAATCGACGAGCCGTGCACCGCCTTCGGAAGTGACTAGGACGTTCGCGGGACTTACATCGCCGAAGCGGTACCCGATCTGGTGTATGCATGCGAGGGCTCGGTCGAGATCCCGCAGTATCTGCTGGCACTTGTCGTAGTAGGCCTCGAAGTCGTCGACGGTGCGGTCGGCCTGCAATATCGGGGAGTGGATGGTCGTCCAACGGTTCAGCGGTGTTCCAGGAAGGAACTCCGTGACCAGGAACTCGTGCTCCCATTCCCGGAAGTAGTCGAGCGGTTCAGGGCAGACGCCGGGGGAAGCTGCATGCAAGGCCGCCAGCACCCGATGCTCTCTCCGCAGGCGCTCCTGAGCGGTGCTGAAGTCCCACGACAGGCCGTTGAGCGCTCGAGCCTCTTTGATGAACACCCGATCACCGGTTCGCACGGCGCGGCCTTCGTACGTTCCGCCAGCGTTGCTGAGTCGGATTGCCCGCACGATCTCGTACCCGCCGAGCACGATCGGGCCTTGATGAGTCAGGTCCGTTTCCCGCGTGAATGGATCCCTGATCCCGTTGGGCAAGACAAATGATGGTCCCCGCACATCGACGGTGTCGCGCCCGAACCCGTCGTGGACGAGCCAATCCTGCCCTCCGTCGGGGCGTCGCCGACCACGTGCGCGGAATGCTCCCCACCGGTAGTGGACGGTCTTCGAGTCCCGATACCGGCGGTCGGTCAAGACGTATGGGCCCTCCTCATCGCCAAGCGCGGCCGCCAAGCGTTCCATCAATCGCCGCGCGGTCGGCTCATCAGCGGGATACGCGGCGCAAAACTTGCCAGCTTGTTGACGCGGCCCATGCTTGTGATGAAGCGTCAGAAAGAAGAGCTCAGCCCGAATGTGCTTGAAAGTCACTGACTCCGAAAAGCACGCCTCAGCGACTGTGTCCAAAACCTCCTGCGCCCGGTCGAGCCGAGCCGAGATGTGGACCTTCCATCCCTCATCGCGCCGCACGACGCCGCGAGAGCTCCATGCCCTCCAGATGTCATACGTCTCCGCTACCCAGCCCGGCGGCACCGTCGAAGGAACGAACTGACGCCCAGCGTCAGCAACGCCTCCCAGCGGCGCGTAAAACTCCGTGTCGGCGTACGCGTATCTGAACGCATCCACGGGGAACATGTGTTCACGCGCGGGCATCGCCGCACCGTTCGAAGTCATTCTCAACACTCCTTCAGACCTGAGATTTCGTACAGGTACGGCAGGCTTATCGGCGATCGCAATTGGCAGGTCCGCGCTTCCCGCACAAAGCCGGGTCACTGTGCCGGGGTATCGGTGATGTGGCGGACCGGGCGGCGAGTTCGAATTGCGATCGCTGTTTGGGTAGGTCAACCTCGCGGTAGTCCGGAACCCCGATACGAGGCTCCGCCTCGATGTGGCCGCGAATTGACCGAACGGTTCATCCGCAATGGGCAGCGCGGATAATTGCAGGAAAGCCGGGTATTGCGGGTCACGAGTTGTCCTCACCCTTGGGAACCAAGTGCCTTGAATGCGGTGCATTCGCTCAGCTCATTGCGTCGATCCGAACGTGACCAAGAATCGCCGATGGCACTTGCGGGGCTCTGAAAGGGCCCTGAAGAGTCGCTGAAAGCGCTGCCGCTCGGGGTTTCCAGCCCGATGAAGGACCAAGTCAGGGCACTGCCGGCGCACCGGTAGGGCGCGCAAGGCCGCACTACTGAGCACGCGCCGCTACGGCAGGAAAGATGTGCCGCGAGCGGTCGAACCCTCACCGCTCGCGGTTGGCGACCTGCCTCACAGGGAGGATGGACGTGCGGCGCC
>JADGPN010000035.1 GCA_017882465.1 Solirubrobacteraceae bacterium | reverse complement strand
TGGTGCTGACACTCGCGCCGATGGTCAAGTACGTGGCCTACCGCAAGGTGCGAGCGCTGCCCGCCCATTGCGAGGTCGACGACCTGATCTCGTGCGGGTTGGAGGCCATGATCCGCGCGCTCGACCGCTTCGACCCCGACAAGGGCGCGACGCTGGAGCAGTTCGCGTGGACGCGCGTCAACGGAGCCATGCTCGACGAGCTTCGGCACGGCGACTGGGCGCCTCGGTCTCTGCGTCGCTGGGAGCGCGACATCAACGAGGCCCGCGATCACTTCTCCACGCTGTACCGGCGTAGCCCGACGATTGCCGAGCTCAGCGATGCGGTGCATCTCACCGTCGCCGAGCTGGACGCGCGACTGCAGGAGATCGCCGTCGCCGACGTCGGATCACTCAACGCGATGATCCTCGGGGAGGACGGCACGGTGGGCGAGCGCATCTCGGGGATCGCCAGCCCGGACCGGGAGAGCGATCCCGAGTTCTGCGCGCTGCGCAGCGACGCAGAGGCTCGAATGCACCAGACGTTCGATCAGCTTCCGGTCAGAGATCGCCAGGTCGCGGTGCTGTACTACGTCAACAACCTCACGCTGCACGAGATCGGACAGGTTCTCGGGGTCTCGGCCAGCCGGGTGAGCCAGATTCACTCCGAGCTGCGACCTCGTTTGCGCGCGCTGCTCGCGGCCGAGGACGATCTGTCCGGCGTGGCGGCCTGAGCGGCGACGCTCAGGCCGAGCCCTCGGCGCTGGCGGCATCGATCTCGACCGCGCCGAAGCCCTCGAGCGGACCGTCGACGAAGAAGATCTCCATCGTGATGTCGGAGCGATGACCGTCCAGCGCTGTCGACGTCCACGTCGCTGTCGGCGACCACGTCACTCACTCTCTGAGTCCGAAACGCGCCCGCGGGGAAATGTAACGCAAGCGCAGAGGGGCGCGGGTTGTGCCGTCCCCGTGATCGTGGTAAGACACCCAGCGCGCATGCGGGGTGCACGGCCGCTCCCGTCCCGGTTGCCTGTTCTTCCCGATTCGTGTGCAGTGGGGATAGACGATCTCATCACCGAGAGGAGCGCTTGCGCATGAGCGAGGAAAATCGTAACCGTGCGAATCACCGCAGGAGCAAGACCGCAGCCGTCCTGGCGGCGGCAGGCTTAGTCGTCGCCGGACTGCTGGCGGTGGCCGCCAACGCGATCGCAGAGCGCGGCCACGCCCACAAGGCGAAGCCATCCGGGAACGCCGTCCACGTGATCGAGCACGCCGTGACCGACACAGTGGTGTACACGGGGACCGACAAGACCGACAAGACCGGCAACCTGCTGACCTTCCACAACCAGGTCTTCGATCCCAGCGACACCAGCGCGGTGGGTCGCGATCAGGGCACCTGCATCCGAATCAACCCCACGGACGGGAGCTGGGAGTGCACCTGGACCACGTTCCTCCCGGGAGGGCAGGTCACGGTCGAGGGCCCGTTCTACGACACCAAGAACAGCGTGCTGGCGATCACCGGCGGCACCGGCGCGTACAGCCGCGCGCGTGGCCAGATGGAGCTGAACGCGCGCAACCGCGGAACGGAGTTCGACTTCATCTTCCACCTGAGCTAGCGAGGACCGGTCCCGATCCGCATACTCCTCGGGCCGCCGGGGAGCATGCGGACGAGCCGGATCCGGCGGCTCGCACGCGGATCACGACCGGATGGCTGTACTCACCTTTCGCTACGAACTCACGGCCCGCTTCCTCGACGGCCGGGAGCAGCGCGCTGGGTTCGTGCTGCTGGCGGCGTTCCTGGTCTCGTTCCTGTTCATCCGCACCAGCGCGCGGCTGATGCGCAGCCCGAGGGTGACCTGGTGGCCCGGCAGCGTGACCACCAGCAGCGGGCTGCACCTCCACCATCTCGTGTGGGGCATCGTGCTGCTGATGCTGAGCGGCTTCCTCAGCTTCGTGACGCGCTCGGTGAGCCCGTGGACGGAGATCCTGGCCGCCGTGTTCGGCGTCGGCGCCGGGCTGACGCTGGACGAGTTCGCGCTCTGGATCCATCTCCGCGACGTGTACTGGGCCGAGGAGGGCCGGGCGTCACTCGACGCCGTGGTGGTGGCCGCTCTGATCGGCGGCCTGATCGTGCTCGGCGTGGCGCCCTTCGACATCCACAACGACCGCTCGTCGGTGGCGACGCTGGCGCTGTCCGTCGGCCTGGTCGTGCTGCTGGCCTCGATCACGATCATCAAAGGAAAGCGGTTCCTCGGTCTCGTCGGCGTGTTCGTACCACCCCTGTCGCTGGTCGGCGCGACCCGGCTCGCGGCGCCGGACTCAGCCTGGGCGAGGCGGTTCTACGCCCCGGGCGGCCGCAAGCTGTCGCGCTCGCAGGCGCGCTTCGAGCGGCTCCGAGCCCGGAGGCGGCGCCTGGCCGACGCGGTCGCCGGGGCCCCCGGGTTGCCGGCGGCTGAGGGGGTGACGGCCGAGGCGCCAGTAGAGGCACCTGCGGAGCCGCCTGCGGAGCCGACTGTGGACGCGCGCCTGGAGGGCGGCCTGCACGGCCGGTCCGAAGACGATGCCTGAGCGACCGAGCGCGGGGGACGAAGGAAGCGACGGCAGCCGGCGCCTGAGCGCGCGGGGCGCCGCCAGCGTCACGCTGATCCTGGTGGCTGTCGTAGCGGCGGTCGCCGGCGGGGCGACCCTGTATCTGAGGCAGGAGATCGTGCGCTCATCCGCGTTCGCCGACCGCTCGGTCGCCGCGCTGCGCCAGCCCGCCGTGCAGCAGGTCGTGGCGCGCGAGATCGTCGTTCAGCTGATCGAGACCGGCCAGCCTGATCTCGTCGCCGCGCGACCGGTGCTCCAGTCGGCGGTGCAGGCCGTGGTTGCCTCCGCGCCGTTCGGGGAGGTGGCGCGGATCGCCGCCGAGCACGGCCATCGGCTGCTGTTCTCCCGGACCGCCCGCAACGTGGCCTTCGACGTCGCCGATGCCGGCACGGTCCTGTCCTCGGCGCTGCGCACGCTGGCCCCGAAGCTGGCCCGGGAGATCCCGGCGCAGGCCAAGACCGTGCTGCTGGCGCTGCGACAGCGGAGCTTCGCCGCGGAGTCCCTGCGCTTCGCCGAGCGGATCCGGCTGTGGGGCACCGTCCTGCCGATCCTGGCGCTGGCGGCGCTGGCGCTGGCGGTCGTGGTCGCGCCCGATCGCCGGACCGCGATCACCCGCTCCGGGATCGCGTTCGGAGCTGCCGGCGTCGTCGCGGCGATCGCCCTGGAGCTGTTCAGGGTGTACGTGATCGACCACAGCTACGGGACCGCCGAGCTGACCAACGCCGACGTGCGCGGCGCCGTCGGTGGGCTCTGGGACGCGTACCTGGGCGACCTGATGACCTGGATCCTCGGCCTCACGGCGCTGGCCTGGATCGTGGCCGCCGCCTCGGCATCGCTGCTCGCGCCGTACTCGGGCACCGCCGGGCTGGGCCGGCGGCGGATCCTGGCGCGGCGCCCGGCCACCGCCGCCGGCCGGGCGATCCGCGCCGCGGTGGCGCTCGTCGCCGGGTTGGTCGTGATCCTCAATCCGGCGCTGGCCCTGCGGGTGCTCGCCGTGGTCGGCGGAGCCGTCCTCGTGTACGTCGGGATCGGGGAGCTCCTGACCGCCGTCGCCCCCGCCCAGCCGCGCACTCCCACTGCGCGTCCCCGGCTGCGGCGGCGCCTCCTGATGGTCACGGCGGTGCTCGGCGCGGTCGTCATCGGCACCGGGATCGCCTTTGCCTTGGGCGGCCGGGCGCCGAATGTCCGGGCCGGGCCGGTGCTCACGTGCAACGGGTACGCGCAGCTGTGCGCCCGGCGCCTGGACCAGGTCGTGTTCGCCGGCACGCACAACGCCATGTCGGCGGCCGACTCACCGGGTTGGTACATCGCCAACCAGGACCGGGCGATCGGAACCCAGCTCGAGGCCGGCATCCGGGCGTTCAAGATCTCCACCCATTACGGCATCCAGGATGCGGCCGGGCATGTCCGCACCGACATCAAGGCGGAGGGCTCACGCGTGAACCGCGTGGCCGAGAAGCTCACCCCGCAGGCGCGCGATGCGCTTCAGCGCCTCGGCCAGGCTCTCGGCGTGGGCTCGCTGAACGGCACCCACGACCTCTTCCTGTGTCACACGCTGTGCGAGCTGGGGGCAACCCGGATGGTCGACTTCCTGGGGGTGATCCGCCAGTTCCTGGTGCTCAACCCCGGCCAGGTGGTGATCCTGTTCGACGAGGACTACGTGGCCGAGCGCGACCTCCAGAAGGCGTTCAAGCGCTCGGGACTGTTCCCGTACCTGGCCACGCTGCAGCCGGGGCGCCCGCTCCCCACCCTGGGCGAGCTGATCCGCTCTCGGCACAACGTGCTCGTCTTCGCCCAGACCAGGCCGGACAGCGCCTACAAGTGGGACATGGACGGATTCAGCTGGATCCAGGACACGCCGCTCGGGGCGGTCAAGCCGGCGCAGTTCACCTGCCGGCTGAATCGCGGCTCGAAGACGAACCCCCTGCTGATGATGAACAACTGGGCCGACATCTTCCCCCCGCGACCGAAACCGAACGTGCCTCTGGTGCAGCGCAGCTTCATCCTCGCGCGGGCGCGGCAGTGCCTGGCCCAGCGGGGCCGGTACCCGAACCTGATTCTCACCGACTTCTACAACCGCGGCGACGTGGTCGGGGCGGTGCGGGAGCTGAACGGCCTGGGCGCGGAGCGGCCGGCCAGCGTCGTTGCGCTGGGTCCGGTGCCGTGAGCCGGCACTGACCCGGCAAGGCCATCGTCCCTACCCCGGCCTCCGGTCAGGAGGGCACGCGCTCGCGCGCCGCCGCGAGCAGCTCTTCGAAGCTCGTCAGCTTCACGCGCGGCCGCCCATGCGGTTCGCCCGCGGAGCGCTCGGTGGCGTCGATCGCCGCCCAGCCGACGTAGGTGATGTGTTCGGGCCGGCGCTCGCCGAGCAGGGCCTCGATCGACTGCGGTGACGGGTCTGCGGGCCCGAGCAGCTCGCCGGTTGCGACATCCTCGAGCAGCCGGTCGACGGTCTCGTTGGCGTCCTTCTTGTTGGTGCCGATCACGCCGCTCGGACCTCGCTTGATCCAGCCGACGGTGTACTCGCCGCGAAGGGGCTGTCCGTTCGGCCCTAGCACGCGCCCCTCGCGGTTGGGGATCGTCGCGCGCTGCTGGTCGAACGGGACGCCGGGCAGCGCGATCCCGCGGTAGCCGATTGAGCGGAACACGAGTCCCGTCTCGATCCGCTCGCGGCGGTCGGTCGCCCTGGCGCGCAGGCCCCCGCTCTGATCGGGATGGAGCTGGTTGTGGACGATCTCGAGCGCCTCCACGCGGTCCTCCCCGACGATCGAGACCGGTGAGACGAGGAAGCGAAGGACGATCCGCCGCCGCATGCCGGCGGCCCTGGCCTCCGAGTAGCGGGTGAGGATCTCGACGTTGCGCCGCGCGGTGAGATCCCCCTCACCCTCGATCGAAGCGCTCGAGTGCTCGTCCAGGACCACGTCGCGCGGATCGACGACCACGTCCGCGTCGACCATCTCTCCGAGCTCGCGCAGCTCTGGGTTCGTGAACGCCGCCTGCGCCGGCCCGCGCCGCCCGAGCAGCACGATCTCCTCGACCGCGGAGCCGCGCAGGGCATCGAGTGCGTGATCGGCGACGTCGGTGCGCTCGAGCTCGTCCGGAGTGAGCGCGAGCATGCGGGCGACGTCCATGGCGACGTTGCCGTTGCCGACCACCACCGCCCGTCGTGACGACAGGTCGAACTGGTGGTGCCGGTGGTCGGGGTGGCCGTTGTACCAGGCCACGAACGCGGTCGCCGCCGCGCTCCCGGGCAGATCCTCACCCGGGATCCCCATCCGCTTGTCGGCCTCGGCGCCCACCGCGTAGATCACGGCGTGATAGCGCGCGAGGAGGTCCTCATGGAAGATGTCGCGGCCGAACTCCACGTTCCCGAAGAAGCGGAACCCGGGATGGCGCGCCGTCTTCTCGTACACCCTGGACACGGCCTTGATGTTGGGGTGATCCGGCGCTACCCCACCGCGGACGAGACCCCACGGGGTCGGCAGCCGGTCGAACATATCGACCTCGGCTACAAGGCCGGGATGCGCCTTGTGGTTCAACACGTGCCCGGCGGCGTAGAAGCCGGAGGGCCCCGACCCGATGATCGCTACGCGAAGCGGATTCTCTGATGTGCCTGGTGCTGAAGCCATGGCTCCAGAGTCAAGCACGAAGCGCTCTTCAGGAGCCCTCAACGGTCTGCTTCAGCTCACCGGCGCGGGCGCCGGCCAGCATGTCCCGGACCACCCCCTCCACGGGGCCGCGGACCAGCGCGCCCAGGATCCGGCCGAGGTCGGCCTCGACCCGGTACGTCGCCCGCGTGCGGTCTCCACCCAGGTCCTCGAGCTCCCAGCTTCCGTCGACCGACTTCAGGTCACCCTTCTCCTGGGACCAGCTCAGCCGGGTGGGGCCACCGTCGTAGTCGAAGCGAACGATCGTCTTGACCGTTCGGACCTTAATGTCCGCCGCGACCTCGCAGCGAACCGCGCGACCCTGCCCGTCTCGCTCGAGCGCGGTGATCCCCTTCATCCCGCCCTGCCAGTCGGCCGCCCGCTCCACGTTCTCCACCAGCGCCCAGACCTTGTCCAGCGGTGCATCGATCTCGGCGGTCGAGGTGCCGATCAAGTTGCCCATGTGTCTCCTCCTGGTCGCTGCGTGATTGGGTTGGCCCCGAGCGTCTCGGGGCACTAGCCTAGTCCGGCCGCGGCTTCGCGCGCTGGGCGCCGACGAAATTGCCGATCAGCAGACCGATCACGGTGACCAGGTAGAGCTGGCCGTTGAGCATCTCGATCACGGCCAGGGCATGGCCGACAGGGGTCGCGGCCGCGAAGTCGCCGAAACCGGTCGTGGTCAGAACCGTGAAGCTGTAGTAGACGCGGTCGCCCTCGCTGCCGTTGGCGCCCTGCGAGGTGTGCTGTGCGAAGTAGGCCGTGCTGGGGTCGATCTGGACGATCAGGCCGATGATCCACGCATACACGAGGCCGATCGAGAGGTAGATGGCCAGCGCGCCGGCCACCGCCTGGAGCGTGACGCCGCGATCGCGCATCAGGCGCACGACGCCGCGGCTGATGACGACCGGGATCGCGGCCGTGGCCAGAGCATTGACGCTGCCGCTGACGGTCTTCGGAAACCAGCCGGCCGCGACTCCCACAACCATGATCACCATCGCCACACCGACGCCGATGGCCTGCCGGCGACGGACCGCCTGCCGCTGCTCGCGCGCGGTGGTGACCGCGACGATCAGCGCCGCGCCCTGGATGGCCAGGGCGAGGGCCCGAGACCAGTTCGCGGGCGGGGCGGCGATCACGAACACCACCAGGATCAGCGTGAGCAGGAAGACGATGCCGTAGCGGAAGCCGGCGCTCTCGTCGTCGTGCTCGGCCTGTACGTCTGCCGGCACCGGGTTCTCGATCGTCACGGCGCGATCCTAGAGGCCCTCTCGCATGCAGCACTGTTGCCCGATCGACCGGCCCCGAGCATCACCTGAAACGGATGACGACGCCGGTCTCGGGGGTCTGACGGGCTTCACCCGATCAGGATGATGACCCCGCCGGACCGGGGCTCAATGCTCGATTCACAGTCCCCTGCGCGCGACCAGAAGGAGATGACATGAGTGACGAACTCGACACCCTGTATGTGGTGGCTGCCTCATACGAGAGCGTCGGCGACGCGGTTGCCGACTACGAGGCGATCAAGCAGCTCTACTACGCCGTCAAGACCTCTGACGACTTCGACGCCGCCGTGATCGACAAGGATGAGGAAGGCAAGGTGCACATCGTCAAGAAGCACGAGCAGCCCACCAGGCATGGGGCCGCCGTCGGCCTCGGCTGGGGTCTGGCGGCCGGGGTCGCGGCGGCGCTGTTCCCGCCCGTCGGCATCCTCGGGGCGCTGGCCGTCGGCGGTGGCGCCGGCGCGGCCATCGGCGCGGTCACGGGGCATGTGAGCGGCGGCATGGAGCGCGACGATCTCAAGGAGGTCGGTGAGGTCCTCGATGCGGGCCAGGCGGGCCTGATCGTCGTCTATGCGACGAACATGGCCGATCAGGTGGCGGCGAACATCAAGGCCGCGAACCGGATCGTCTCCAAGGCGACCGACATGCAGGCCGACGCTCTCGCCGAGGAGCTCAAGAGCGCCGAGAAGCACGTGGCCTCCTCGGGCGGCCCCGCCTGAATCGGATCTGACTGACCACGCAGCTGCGCTGGGGGCAGCTGCCTCGGCCGCCGCGGTCAGCTCCCGCGAAACGCCACGCGGGCCAGGGCCTGGAATCCGCTCCACAGGTCCTCGGGCATCGACGCCGAGGGAGAAGCGCCCGGGTGCTGAGGGGCGATGTGGACATGAAGCGCTGCGGGGCGGGTGGTGAACCGGAGTGGCGGATCGAGAGTGGCCGCCTCACCATCGATCCCCGCCGCGATCGGGCGCTCGGATTTGACCTCGAACGCGGGGGCCGACCACTGTTCGACGCGCTTCGTAGAGGCGCCGGATTCGTCGCTCGAGCCGACCACGGCGATGCCCAGAACTCCGGCGTCGAGCCGAGGCCGGGTGCCCGAGCCGATCGCTCGGCCGAGGCGATACGGATCGTTGGAGACCAGCACGACGGCGTTGGTCGTCTGCTCGCCCCCGTCGGGCCCCGTCCAGTGCAGGTCCAGGCCCTCGCCGCGCGGGCCGAGCACGGCGGGAACCGTGTCGGCGAGCGTCCTCAGCTTGGCGTCCCGATACGCGTCGCTCTGGACCGCCTCGGCATAGACGCCCAGCGAGACGTTGTTGACGAACACGCGGCCGTTGACCTCGGCGAGATCGACGACGCGCTCACGTCCGTCGACGTAGGCATCGAGCGCGCCCACGACGTCATCGCGATCGACGCCAAGGTCGAGCGCGAAGTGATTACGCGTGCCTGCGGGCACGCACACATACGGCAGCCCCTGCTCCGCGGCGACCGAAGCCACGATCGCCTGCGAGCCGTCGCCGCCGGCCATGCCGACCGTGTCGGCACCGCGCTTGATGGCGTCCCGCACCAGTTGTTCGAGGTCCTCGCCGAGATGGAGCTGGATCGGCTCCACCCCCCGGGCCTTGGCTTCGTCGGCGACCTTGAACTTCTCGGCCTTCCCGCCTCCGGACTTGGGGTTGTAGAACAGCACCGCATGCTGCGGCCTCGGAGCGCGGGGAAGCTCGGCCCTGACCGCGAACACCCGTCCTGCCGCGGCCAGCGAGAGGCCGAACAGGACCAGGATCGCGATGTCGGCGAGCACATCGTGCTCGAGGATCAGGAGCAGCAGGGCGCCGACCAGCAACAGTGCGGCCACGGTGACCCCGAGCGCACGCGCGGCACCGCCGCGGAGCAGGCCCCACACCGCCGCGCCGGCGGCGAGGGCCAAGAGAGCGAACACGATCAGGCCGCGGGGAAAGTGCTGGGCAGCGGTCACCACCGCCAGCACGATGGCTGCCGCCAGGAGCAGAAGCGAACCGATTGCGATCAGTCGGCGATTGTTCATGAACTCGACGATATGGTCCTCGCCCGGGCCCCGCCATCACCCAAAACGGTTGAACGGCGGGCGCCGGGAGATCAGCCCGGCAGCTCCCGGGCCGGCACGGCACCGTTGACGGTCGTGCCGCGGCCGGGGAAGGAGTCGATCCACAGGATGCCGCCCACCGCCGCGATCCGGTCCCGCATGTTCTGCAGGCCGATGCCCCGGGACTGTGCCGACGGGTCGAAGCCGGGGCCGGTGTCGGCGACCTCGAACCGGAGCACCTCATCCTCGCGCCACAGCCGGATCGCCACCGAGGCATTGGGACCTGTGTATCGGCACGCGTTCTGCAACGCCTCGTGGCAGCAGTAGTGGACGGCGGTCTCGACCGCGGTGGAGTATCGGCCGATTCGCTTCGCGCTGACCGTGGTCGGCACCGTCGCCCGCCGCGCCGCCGCACGCAGCGCGCCGGGCAGCCCCACGTCTCCGAGCAGATGAGGGTGCAGGCCGTGGGCCAGCAGACGCAGATCGTCGATCGCCGCCTCGAGGTCGGTGTCGAGCTCGTCGAGCATCCGCGCGCCTCGGGGACACTCGGCCTCGATCGCGTCGTGCGCCTCTCCGAGCTTGACCCGGAGCGCCACCAGCATCTGCTGGGCGCCGTCGTGGAGATTGCGCTCGATCCGCGCCCGCTCGAGGTCCGCTGCGGCGATCGCCCGGCGCCGCGAGGAGACCAGTTCGGCTTCGGTCCGGTGCCGCGCGGTGGCCATCTCGGCCGCCGCGGTCACGATCCGGCGGAACCCGTCGTCGGCGGCCAGATCGGGATCGAAGACGACCGCGGCGACGGCATCCTCGACCTCGTCGACCTCGATCAGGCGCCACTGCTTGCCCCCGAAGGACAGCATCGGCGGGGTCCGGGGAGGCCCGGCCTCCGGTCCCCGGTCCTCCTCCGAGCGCACGAGCCTGAGGTTCTCTTCACGGACGGGGTCGACCATGCCGAGAGGTTGAAGCCGCCCCGGCCGCGGCGCATCACGCGGATGGGGTGAAAAGGCGCGCGTGAAACCCGACCGTAGTTTCTACGGGTTCCGATCGGAGTCGACGCGGATGGGCCGGCCCGTTTACAAGCCGATACTCAATTCGTCAAGTAAAGCGGTATGGTGCGGCCGGGTTTGGTCCGAGTGCGAGTCGAAACCTCGGACATGGCGCTGGGAGGCACCAGACATCTTGGAGGTGCCGGGTCGGATGACATTGATGGAGCACAGGCGTGAGACCGTTTCGGGGCCCGGGGGACCGGTGACGGTGGTGATCGCCGAGGACTCGTACCTGATCCGCGAGAGCCTGCTGCACATGCTCGGAGACGACGATCGCGTGGAGATCGTGGCCGTGTGCGCCGACTGGGCCACGCTTGAGTCGGCGATCGAGCAGGAGCCCCCGCGCGTGGTCCTGACCGAGATCCGGATGCCGCATTCCGAGGGTCCCGAGGGCCTCCGCGTGGCGACCCGGTTGCGGCGCACGCATCCCGACATCGGCGTCCTGGTCCTCAGCCAGTACGCGGACCCGGCCTACGCCGAGCAGCTCCTGGAGTCGGGCTCGAGCCGCCGCGGGTACCTGCTCAAGGAGCGGATTCGTCACCGCGGCGAGCTGATCTCCGCCATCGAGGCCATCGACCGCGGCGAGTCGGTGCTCGATCCGAAGATCGTCGACGTGCTGATGCGGGCCCGGACTCGCTCCGCGCACTCGCCGCTGGAGGGACTCACGCCGCGCGAGCACGAGCTGCTGGCGATGATCGCACAGGGCAAGAGCAACACCGCCATCGCCGAGTCGCTGGTGCTGACCAAGCGGGCGGTGGAGAAGCACGTCAACTCGATCTTCTACAAGCTCGGCCTGCCGGCATCGGAATCCGAGCACGTCAGCCGCCGCGTCAAGGCAGCGCTGATCTTCCTCTCCGAGCAGGACGTCTAGGCGGCGGGCCCCGCGGGCCCCGGCGGGTGCCGGGCCAGGGCCAGCCGCCGGTCGACCGCGCGCGCGGTCACCTGGGCGATCGCGCCTCCGAGCAGCGAGCCGACCACGACGTCGCCGGGGAAATGGACGCCGGTATGGACGCGTGAGTAGGCGACCAGCCCGCCGAGCGCTCTGAGCGGGAACGCGGTCCACGGGAGCACGTGGCCGACGCCGGTGGCGAAGGCGAACGCAGCCGCCGAGTGGCCGGACGGAAACGAGGCCGAGCTCGGCATCGGCACGCGCCTGGCAGCCCGGACGAGCTCCCCTCGCTCCGGCCGTCGGCGGCGGACGAGCGGCTTGATCGTGATGTTCATCGCCGCGGAGGTGACGGCCACCGATGCCAGTCCGGTGACCGCGGCCCGCCGTCCCTTGTGGCCGCCGGCAAGTGCCAGCGTGGCCGCGGCGGCGATCGACAGCCGCGAGTAGTCCGCCGCCCGCGAGAGCCGGCGCAGGGCCTCGTCGAGCTCCGGAGTGGGCGTCGTGGCGACGGCGGCGTAGACGGCCTGGTCGATCCGCACCACCTCATCCAGCCAGCGGCTGGGGTCGCTGGGCACTAGCGCCTCGGCGAGTCGAGGAATCGGCGCACTACGTTCCCAGCAGCCCGGCGCGCGAGGCGTTGGCGACCGCCTCCGAGCGGGAGGATGCGTCGAGCTTCCGGTAGACGGAGTGAACCTGCGTCTTGACGGTGTTCGAGGAGACGTGCAGCCGCTGCGCGATCTCGCGGAAGGAGTAGTGCGTGGGCAGGAACCTCAGGACGCGAAGCTCCGCGGTGGTCAATGATGAAGGCCCGACCAGCGCGGTCTCGGCCCGCGTGTCGGCCTCGTCCCAGGCGGCGTCGAACCACTGGCGGAAGATCACGACATCCGGTGTCCGGCGGGCCAGACGCGAGGCCTCGGCGAGGCGGGCGCGCGCGTCCTGCACGTCGGCCAGCGCCATCGCCGCCCGTGCCAGCAGGATCCGGGTCTCGGCTCCGTACCAGGGGGCGAAGCCGTCCAGCTCGCGAAGCAGATCCCCGCACTGGCGCAGGTCGCGCTTGGCCTCGACGATCAGCCCCTCGTGCGCTCCCACCGCGGCCGACACCGCGAACACCAGGGCCGAGAGCGGGGCGTCGCTGAGGTGATGGCGCTCGGTCTCCCTCAGCGCACGCTCGGCGAGATCCTCGGCGGTCTCCCACTGCTCGTCGTCGATCGCGATGCCGGCGAGCTGCGCCAGGCACATCGCCGCGATGTTCGGGGCGGCGATCACGCCCCGATCGGCGCCCTCGTCGAAGTGGCGCCGCGCCGCTGCGCGGTTGCCGCTCAGCAGCTCGGCGGTGCCGCCCAGGAAGCAGCAGCTCGCCTGCCATGGGCTCTGATCGGGCAACAGCGCCGACGCCCGGGCGGCATCGTCAGCCATCACGGCGGTCCCGGATCGGCCCACCCAGGCCTGCACGATGGCGATCCCGGCGGTCACGGCCCGGGAATTGCACCGGGCCCCGGCGCGCCCGTTCTCGGCCGCGGCGACGCGGCCCCAGTGCTGGGCCAGGTCGATGCTCCCGGCAATCAGGTGGCTGTGGGCCGCGACCAGGGCCAGCGGGCCGCTGCCGGCGATGTGCTCGGCCGTGAAGCTGTCCAGCCAGCTCCGCACCCGGGCGTTGCGGCCGTCGCCGAGATACCTCGGCAACTGCGCCAGCAGCAGCTCACCGGTCAGCTTGGCGTCCGAGGCCTCGACCGCGTGCTCGATCGCCCGGTCGAAGTCGCCCCGATCGGCGTACCAGACGCTCGCCCGGCGGTGGAGCCTGCGGGCGAGCTGTGGATCGCTGCGGCACAGATCGGCCTGGAGCGTCTCGCGGAGCAGGCCGTGGAGCCGGTAGGACTCGTGGCCCGAGTCGAGTGGCGCCAGGGGAAGATTCGAGCGCGCGAGCGCGGCGAGCAGCTGGTCGGAGCCCGCGCGCTGCAGCACCTCGTCGCACAGCGGGCCGGACAGGCGATCGAGCACCGAGCCCTGGGTCAGCAGCGTCCTGCCCTGCGGCGAGAGGCCGGCCAGGAACTCGTCCTGCACGTATTCGGCCACCAGATGGTCCTCGCCTCCGAAGCTCGCCGGCCCCCCGGCGGGATCGGTGCGGGCCAGCAGCGAGAGGGCCGCGAGGTACAGGGCCGCCGGCCAGCCCTCGGTCCGGCGCACCAACGTCTGCACGGTCTCGAACTCGACGTCGAGCCCGGCGGCGCGCAGCAATGCGGCGGCCTCGCCGGAGGACATCGACAGCTCCCTGGCGCCCAGCTCCACCAGCCGGCGCTGGGCCCGCAGCCGCCCCAGCGGCAGCATCGGCTCGGTGCGGCCCGACAGCACGATCTGCGAGCCCTCGCCGACCTCCGGAAGCAAGGCCTCGACGGCGTCCCGAAGGACCCGCGGCCGGATCAGATGCGTGTTGTCGAGGACCAGAACGGAGCCGTGCGAACCGCGCAGCGCGCCGACCGCGCCGGCAATCAGCTGCGCCAGCCGCGGCGCGTCGCCCTGGCCCCGCTCGAGCGCGACCCAGGCGAACGGCCGCATGTCCTCGGCGGCCCATTCGGCCAGCAGCGTCGTCTTCCCATACCCCGCCGGCGCGGTGACCACGGCGAGCGGGCAGGCTCTCGCCTCGGCGAGCCGGCTGACCAGCGCGGGACGGCGCACCAGGTCAGGCGCGAAGGCAGGGGCCTGGCCGATCGCGGTCCGCTGCGATGGCGCCACCGGCTGCTCGCTGACCACCTTGGTGGGCAGGCGGTCGCGCAGGTTCGTCAGCTTGGCCACGTTGACAGCTTGCTCCCGGCCGCGATCCACGGCAAGGAGGTACGCCACTGTCTGCACGGGAGGCGTACACCACCTTTTCTTGGTGAGCGGTTCGGCGCTGCCCGCCGGCGGGCTGGATCATCCACTTCGGGTGATGTTCGGAGCTGTGGCGCCGCCTAGCGTGCCGGGATCGGCCACGCAGGAAGGCCGACCCGACCGATGGAGGACCCGGATGGCTGACCTGATCGCGATCGGCTACAGCGACACCACGACCGCCGCCGCAGCGGCCGAAGAGGTTGCTCGCCTGAGCGCCGATCTGATCATCCAGCCTGACGCCGTCGCCGTGATCGTACGTGACCAGGACGGCAAGTATCACGTGACCACAAGCCACCATCCGGTCGGCGCGGGAGCCACATGGGGGATGTTCTGGGGCTTCCTGTTCGGGTTGCTGTTCTTCGTGCCCGTGTTCGGTCTGGCGATCGGGGCCGGCCTCGGAGCGCTGATGGGCAAGGTGGAGAAAGCCGGCATCGACAAGGAGTTCCAGGAGCAGGTTCGCGGCATGGTCAAGCCGGGGACCTCGGCGCTGTTCCTGGTGGTCGAGAAGGTGACACCGGACGAGGCCACGGACGCCCTGCGCCGCTTCGGCGGCACGGTGCTCAAGTCCTCGCTCTCCAAGGACGCCGAACAGGAGCTGCAGAGCGCGCTGCACGGCACCCCGAAGGCCGCGTAGCGGAGCATGACGCCTGAACCCCAGCCAACCTACGCCGAGCCGGTGAAGTGGAAGCCGGCCAAGCCGCGCTTCCGGCCCCTGCGCCTCGGCCTCGGCCTGGTCGTCGGTGCGGTCTCGGTCCTCGTCGCCGCTGGGCTCCTGTCCGGGGTCGACGTCAAGACCTTCCTCGGGGCGCTCGAGGCGGCGGTGCTGATTGGCGTGCTGAATGCCGTCCTGCCGCCGTTTGTCGCCGCGCTGCGCCTGCCGCTGACCCTGATCCTCGGCTTCTTCGCCGTGCTCATCCTGGATGCCGCGATTCTGATGCTGGTCTCGGCTGTGGCACCGAACGACTTCTACGTGAAGAACTTCGGGTGGGCGCTGTTGGCGGCTCTGGTGATGTCCGCGGCCGGCATGGTCCTGCAGGTGTTCCTGGGCGTCGACGACGACGACGCGTACTCGCTGCGCGTCGTCCAGCGCATCGCCAGGCGGCAGGGCGAGCGCATCCGCACCGACGTGCCGGGCCTGATCTTCCTGGAGATCGACGGCCTCGCCGCGCCCGTCCTGCGGCGGGCGATGCGGGACGGCAACACGCCCGTGCTGGCCCGCTGGCTGGCCGATGGCAGCCACGACCTGATCGAGTGGGAGACCGATCTCTCCTCACAGACGGGAGCCAGCCAGGCGGGCATCCTGCTCGGCTCCAACGAGGACATTCCCGCCTTCCGCTGGATCGAGAAGGAGACGGGCAAGATGATGACCTGCTCGGCGCCCGACGACTGCGCCGAGATCGAGCGCCGCCATGGCACCGGTGCCGGGTTGCTGGTCGGCGGCGGCGCCAGCCGCGGCAACCTGCTCTCCGGCGAGGCCGATGAGGTGATCCTGACCGTCAGCCGGATGGACGCCGACAAGCGCTCCAACCCGGGCTACCGCGCCTTTCTGGCCAACGGCTTCAACGTCACCCGGGAACTGGTGCTGTTCTTCTGGGAGCTGGGACTCGAGTACTCGGCGGCCCTCAGGCAGCGGCGCCGCGACGTGGTCCCGCGTGGGGAGCGCGGCGGGCGCTACCCCTACCTGCGCGCTACGCTGTGCGTGATCGTCCGCGACCTGATCGTGTTCGGCGTGCTGACCGACATGATGCGGGGGCGCCCGGCCGTCTACGCGACCTTCTCCAGCTACGACGAGGTCGCCCACCATTCGGGGCTCGAGCGGGTGGATACGCTCGAGGCGCTACGCAAGCTCGACAAGCAATTCGGCCGGATCGAACGTGCGGCGCGCTACGCCCCGCGGCCCTACAAGCTCGTCGTCCTCTCCGATCACGGCCAGACGCAGGGGATGACATTCAAGCAGCGCAACGGCTACGGCCTCGACGATCTGGTCGAGCGTTCGCTCTCGAAGGGCGACGTGACCGGCATGGGCGCCGGGGACGAGCACGACACGGCGGTCAGCCAGGCCTTCAACGAGGCCACCGGGCGCAGCGGCGAGCGCGCGGGCGGGACGGTCGACGAGCACGCCGTGGTGCTCGGCTCGGGCAACCTGGGTCTCGTCTACCTGATGGAGGAGGACCGGCGCCTGAGCGCGGAGGAGATCGCCGAGCGCCACCCTCGCCTGATTCCGGCCCTGTCCGCTCATCCCCATGTCGGCTTCGTGCTCGTCCGCTCGGCCGAGCACGGCGCGATGGCCATCGGCGCTCGAGGCACGCACTATCTCGAGTCCGGCGGGATCGAGGGGGAGGACCCGCTGGCGCTGTTCTCGCCCAACGCGCCCGCCCACCTGCGGCGATCGGACGGGTTTGCGCACGTCGCCGACATCATGGTCAACAGCTTCTATGACCCCGACCTCGAGCAGGGCTGCGCGTTCGAGGAGCTGATCTCGTTCCACGGAGGGCTCGGGGGTCCGCAGACGCGGCCGTTCGTGCTCTACCCGGTCGAGCTGCCGGTGCCCGAGGAGCCGATCGTCGGTGCCGCCGGTGTGCACGGACTGCTGACGGGCTGGCGCCGGCTGCTGCAGGGAGAGTGGCGTGCTCTCCCGGACGACTCCGTCACGGAGCTGGGTCCTGCTCCGGCTGCGCCCGTTGCTCCCGCAGTCGAGCCTCAGCGGCCGCCTGCGCGGCCAGGGTCGCCGCCGACCCATTAGCGTTCGCGGAGAGCGTAGCCGCCACCTCCGCTCCGGCCAGGCGAGGCGCGAGCGTCTTGGTGGGATCCGGCGGTGGCTCGGTGAGCACCACCACGGAGCCGCCGAACCGGTCCTGAAATCCGCGCCGGCGGTCGGTGAACAGGATCGGGACGAAGCCGAGTCCCAGCGGGAGCGCGGCGAGGAACAGGCCGAGGAGCCGGCGCGCCGCCTGCAGGAAGTGCATCCGACGCAGGTCGGACCGCAGCACTTGGATGCGCATGACCCGGTTGCCCGGGGTCTGCCCGGTCGAGGACCAGAACAGCACGAAGTAGCCGATGATCCAGCCTACCCAGACGACGCTGCCGATCGCCACCAGCACGCCGTGCTGCTTCGGCGTGATCGAGAGGATTGACAACCCGAGGGCCACCGCGCCGGCCACGCAGATCGCGACCACGTTGATGACCACGGCGTCGATCGTGAACGCGATCACGCGCGTGACCAGACCGGCGTACGCCGGCGCCGCTCGCTCCGGGTCGATCTGGACGGGCTCGACCGGCGCACCGTTCTCGGGCGCTCCGAGCGGTGCGTCCTGCACGGGATCGTCCATCACTTCCCCGGGGGGATCTCGGCGGCGGCAAGTGGCTCGTCGGCGGCGGGGAGCGGCCAGTCGGCGACGGAGGGCGGCTGCGCTGCGGCGGGGAGCGTGTCGGTGGCGGGAGGACTCCCGCCGGCCGGAACCGCGCTCCCGGTTGGAACCGCACCGGCGGCAGGCAGATCGCCGCCGGCCTCGGCGGCATGCGCAGCAATCCGTGGGCTGCGGCGGACAAGCTTCCGCGCGACCGTCTCGACGCGGTCGTCGGCGACCGACGAGCGCGCGCGGAACACGTCGACGATCTGTCCGGCGAAGCTCGTCCCCTGACTGCTGATCGCCTGCGTGACCGACGGGCTGCGGGCGATCTGGTCGACCAGCAGCCACAGGTCGTCGCTCTCCAACAGGCGCTCGATCACCTCGTCGACGAGGGGGCTGGCGATCACCTTGGCGATCAGGTGCTTGATGCCCTGGCTGTCGAGGATCTTGTCGACCAGCTCGTTGAAGCGCGGGCTCTCGAGCACACGGCTGATCACGTCCTCGGTGCTGGGCGCGAACAGCGTCGCGTCGACGAGCGCCGTGGCTGACTCCTCGCCGAGGGTGAGCAGCCGGCGGCTCGCCGCCCGTTGGACGTCGAGCGCCCCGTTGACCGCCGGCCGCAGGACCGGCTTGGCCACCCCGGCCACCGGCCGCAGCGCCGTGCCGACCAGCGAGCGCGTGGCGCCGAGCGCCTCATGCCACGGTGCCCGTCGACCGGGAGAGCGCGAATCGAGACGGTCTTCCACGGACATATTCAACCGCGTCCGGGGCACGGGCGCATCACGCGGATCGGGTGATGCAGGGAGCACGAGCGCGCGGTCGAATCGGAACCTCTTGGGGATCGAGGCGGACGAGAACGGGGGATCCGACGGCTTGACCTACGTCGGGCACGCGACCGTCCTGATCGAGCTGGCCGGAATCCGCGTGCTCACCGACCCGCTGCTGCGCGCGGGCATCCTCCACGTGCGCCGGCGGGTGCCGCCGCCGGTGGCGTCCGCGCTCGAGCCGCTGGACGCGATCCTGATCTCCCATGCGCATCACGACCACCTCGACCCGGGCTCGTTGCGGCGGCTGGCGGGCGCGTGTCCGGTGATCGTGCCGCGCGGCTGCGCGGCGGCCGTCCGGGACGCCGGCGCGCCCGACGTGCGCGAGCTCGCCGTGGGCGAGCGCGTCGCGATCGGCGGGGTCGCAATCGAGGCGCTGCACGCCGAGCACGACGGGCGGCGCTACCCGTGGGGGCCGCAGCTGCCCGCGCTCGGCTACCTGCTCGATGGCCCCACCCGCGTCTACTTCGCCGGTGACACCGACCTGTTCGCCGGGATGTCCGCGCTGACCGGGCGCGTCGACGTGGCGGCCCTGCCGATCTGGGGCTGGGGCCCCCGGGTGCCGGCGGGGCATCTCGACCCCGAGCGCGCCGCGGAGGCGGTCACGCGGATTCGTCCTCGCGTCGCGGTCCCGATCCACTGGGGGACGCTGCGGGCATTCGGAGCTCAGCGTGGCCTGCACCCCCACGCGCCCGCGCAGGCGTTCGCGGAGCTCGTGGCCGAGGCGGCGCCGGCGACGAGCGTGCGCATCCTCGCGCCGGGGACGAGGATGGCGTTCAGCGACCGCTGAGAGCGCTCTAGCCGGTCAGCTTCACGATCCCGTACGCCAACACGCCGACTCCGATCACGACCGCCAGCGGACCGACGATGAACGGCCAGCGGGCGCGCACCCAGTCGTTGATCGGGCGCAGCACCTCGTCGGCGCGCGGGCCCATCGCGACGCAGACGACCGCGATCGCGATGAGCGGCAACGTGTAGACGAAGCAGTACAGGACGAGCAGGAGCAGCTTCTCCGGAGCCGACACCTCCGAGCCCCCGATCAAGGTGATCGCGGCGAAGTAGGGAAAGGCCGTCAGCACCTCGATCCCGGCGATCCCGGCGCCCATCACGGCACCGGATTGGTGTGACTCGCGCACGTGCTCGACGCGCGGGGGGTCGCGGTGGGAGAGCGACCGGCGCCGCAGCCACACGACGGCGCCGCCGATCACGAGCACCGCGCCGCCGATCGCGACCGCTGAGTACTTGAGCGTCCTGCCCGGCTTGGGCAGCACCGAGACAATCACGTCCGCGAGTCCGAGCGTCAGCGCGATCCCGACGACGAGAGTTACGCTGAACGCCGCAACCGTGAACGCGACCGTCCGCCGCCCGGCGTGCGGCTGCGCGGCCAGAAACAGCTCGGCCCCGATCAGCGACGGGTTGAGGCTGTCGGGCAGCGCGATCGCCACCACCGCGACGGCCAGGCTCAGCACTGTGCAGCGTTCGTGCCGCGCCCGCCGTCGGGTGGGTGCTCAGGCCAGCAGCTTCGCCTTCTGGGCCGCGAACTCCTCATCGGTGAGGACACCCGAGTCGTGCAGATCGCCAAGCTGCTTGAGCTTGGTGATGGTGTCCTCGGACATGCCGCCCGCTGCCGGGGCGGGCGCTGCCGGAGCAGCCTCCGGTGCCTGCTGCTCCAGCGAGCTGATCCGCTGGTCCTGATCGTCCTCTTGGGCGGCCTGGTCGGCCTGGGACTGAGCATGGTGCTTTCCCACCATGTACGCTCCGCCGCCGACCGCGGCAGCTCGGAGCAGTGGCCTGCGTCGCATGAATGGCATCTGGCGTTCGCCTCCTTACTCGACACCCTCGGGCAGCGCCAGGCCCAGGGCCAGCATGATCTCGGGGGCGGCCGAGACGACCCGCGGGCCGCCGACCTGCGGGGCGACCGCGTGCAGCACGCCGAGGATGTCCTCCGGGGTGGCGCCTTCCTCGAGCGCGTTGGCGATCTGCCACGCGTACGAGGCCGGCGGCGACTCGATCGCGATCAGCGCGGCGATCTTCACCAGTGCGAAGGTGCGGGAGTCGAGCCCCGTGCCTGCCTGATACTCCTCCCGGATGCCGATCATCGTGGCGAGCGCGCTGGCGTCGCCGGTCGAGAGTGCTGACAGCGCCGCGTGTGTGCTCGGTTCAACTGCGGCCATGTCCTGCTCCTTTCGCGTAGCCGTGCGTTGTGAGCCGGATTTCAACTCAGCCCGAGCGGCGCCACATCACCCGGTTGGGATGATTGCCGCCGCCGCACGACGACCTGCAAGGGCGCGTCAGGAGAAGGCGACCCCGCCCCTGGCCTCGTCGATCGGCACGACGGCGTGCCCGAACGGGAACAGCGACAGCGGGATCAGCTTCAGGTTCGCCCAGGCCAGCGGGAGCCCGATGATCGTGATCGCCAGTGCGGCCGCGGTCACGACGTGAGCGATGGCCAGCTCCCAGCCCACGAGCACGACCCAGATGATGTTCCCGATCAGCGACCCGGCGCCCGCGCTGTCCTTGCGCACGGCGGTACGGCCGAACGGCCACAGCACGAACCCCGCGAGCTTGAACGCCTGGAGGCCGAACGGGATCGTGATGATCAGGATGCACATGACGATCCCGGCGATCGTGTAGAGGATCGCCATCCACAGTCCGCACAGGACGAACCAGATGATGTTCAGCAGTGTCTTCATGTCCTGAGACGATGCCCGCGGACCGAGCTCCGGGCATCGCCCGGATCGGGTGACGCCGCATTCAGAACGCGGCCAGCACCGTGAGCAGCGTGCCCACGGCGAGCGCGATGCCGGCCGCGGTCAGCCAGCTCACCAGGGGCGTCGTGAGCTCCTCGAACTGCCCCCGGCGCAGCGCCTCGGACGCGCGGCGCTGCCGGTGCGCGCCGATCACCAGGAGGGCGATGGACAGCAGGCCGTACCCGAGGCCGAGGACACGGTAGGGCCAGCGGGCACCGCTGACCACTCCGGGCAGGAGACGGCCCACGGCGAGCGCGATCCCACCGGTCGCGATGCCGGTGCGCCACCACGCCAGCCAGGTCCGCTCGGCCGCCAGCCACGTCCGCCGGGTCACATCGGATGCCGGCGCGGGACCGGAAATCTGTCCGCTGGGATCTGGCGCCGGGGCCACGCGGTCATCGTATGAGAGCGGCGGGGAGCGCGGAGATTGTCGGCCCGTTAGGGGTGATCCGGCTGATCGACTCCACCGGGGGCTCGATCCGCTTCCGTGGGGACGACATCACGAAGGCCGGGCGCAAACAGCTGGCGCCGGTGCGCCGGGAGATGCAGATGGTGTTCCAGGATCCTCAGGCCTCGCTGAACCCGCGCAAGCGCGTCGGGCAGATCCTCGCGACGCCGCTGAAGCTGCGGGGGGTGGAGAAGAACGAGATCGAGCCGGAGAGCCGGCGTCTGCTCGAGCGCGTGGGGCTCAGCCCGGAGCACATGAACCGGTTCCCGCACGAGTTCTCGGGCGGCCAGCGCCAGCGGATCGGGATCGCTCGCGCGCTGGCGATGAAGCCGCAGCTGATGCTGCTCGACGAGCCGGTGTCGGCGCTCGACGTCTCGATCTAGGCGCAGGTCATCAACCTGCTCGGCGACCTGCAGGAGGAGTTCCACCTCAGCTACGTGTTCGTGGCCCACGACCTCTCGGTCGTGCGCCACGTCTCCGACCGGATCGCGGTCATGTACCTGGGCAAGATCATGGAGGTCTCGCCGGCCGAGGAGCTCTACCACAAGCCGATCCATCCCTATACCTCGGCGCTGCTGGCCGCGATCCCGATCCCCGACCCGCGCGAGAACCGCGCCCGCGAGCGCGACGTCGTCGGCGGTGAGCCCCCGAACCCGATCAAGCCCCCGTCGGGCTGTCGCTTCCATACCCGCTGTCCGCACGCGACCCAGGTCTGCACCAGCGTCGAGCCGCCCCTGATGTAGTACCGCGGCGGCCACCTGGCCGCCTGCCACCACCCGCAGAACCTGACGGCGGACGACGAGGCGGCGGCCACCCGGGCCGCCGAGAGCCCGTTCAGCGCCGGTGAGCACGGCGATCACAGCCCGCCGGCCGACGCCACGAGCGGACCGGTGCGCGGCGGCACCGGGCGCGACAGCACGATATAGCTCGTGCAGCGCCGGATCGCCGGGGTACGCAGCAGGTCGTTGACCACCTGCTGCAGATGCTCGGTATCCCGAGCGACGACGCGGCAGATCAGATCCTGGGGTCCGCTGACCCCGTCGGCCTCGAGGATCTCGGGGATCGGCTCGAGCACCTTGACCGCCTCGGCCAGCTGTCCCTGCGC
>JADGPN010000203.1 GCA_017882465.1 Solirubrobacteraceae bacterium | reverse complement strand
CGATCATCAGGATCCCGTCGCGGCGGCGATAGTTGGACCAACCTTTCGGCTTGGTTTCGCGTTGATGTAGGTGGGGGCCAGGTTGGTCGGATCACGTTGGCGAGGTTTGGGCGAAGTCGGACGGCTGGCTCTTCTGAGTCGTTGCGTGACGGTCTTGGGGGGGCACGGCGCCCAAGGGGGTATGGATTCCCTTGGGCGCCGTCTGACCGACGGGCGTGTAGCCAAGCGCGGTGAACTGCAAACGACCAACGGGACGGCGGCTGCTTCTTTGCTTCTGCTTTCGCCCAAATCCGAGCGTCAGAGTTGGCTTCGCGCGCGACCGGGGCGGCTGCTGCTCTGTCGCCGCCGGGGCAGTCGGATCACCGGCTGCCGCTTCGCGCGGCCGTGGACCGCAAGCAGAAGTCTCGGCTGGCCGGAGCCGAGCCGGCCAGAATGCCGTGTGTTCGTGAATGCGGAAGTGAGCGGCGGGCTCGAAGGCGTGCTTGGTCGTCCTCAAACTCGGCGCTCAGGTCGTCTGTGCCCCATTCCGCCGAACTGGGTATCCGCTTCGCTCCCCCGATTCCCCGCGGAGACTGGTTAAGCGCCGATTTACTGATCAGCTGCTTGTACGGCCGGGGATCCGCTGCCAGCGCACCCTCGAGGAGTCGGTGGAAGGGCAGGCCTCGGTGGCGCGTGCGTCGGCGGTTGAAACGGAAGGTGTACTCGTCGAGGTAGTAGTCCAGCTGCGCGTGACTGATCGCTCCTTGGTGAGTGCCGAGGACCCGCCAGCTTGACCAGCGAGGCGACGAGGTGCACATGCGGGAGAGCAACGTGTGCAGGGTCGCCAGTGGCCGAGACGTTGGTCACGACGTGCGTGAAGCGGTAGCGGCCGATGTCGTCATAGCCGGTCCAGGCGTCGGTGCGGATTTCGCTGCCGCGCGCGACGTGGTCGAGCACGAACTCAGTCAGCGTGTCGCGCTTGACGTTGGGGATCCGTCGCATCCGCACCCGCTCGGGCGCCTGGTCGCCCTCGACGGCGACCGCGACGATCGCCTTGTGCCAGGGCTGCGCCCGCCGACGCTCGTCTGCCGCGCCCCTACGTATGTTTCGTCGATCTCGACCGCGCCAGCGAGCAACTCGCGGCCGGGGAGCACCATCCCGCGGCGGAGCTTGTGCAGCCACGTCCAGGCCGTCTCGTAGCTGCCCAGCCCGAGCACTCGCTGAAGCCCCAGCGCCGAGACGCCCTGCTTCTGGTTGACGACGTACCAGATCGCCGCGAACCAGCTCACGAGAGGAGTACGGGTGCCAGCGAAGATCGTGCCGGCCGTGACCGAAGTCTCCGATCGGCACAGCGCGCAGCGGCGCAGCCCGTCGCGCATCTGCCACCAACTGCCGTCGACCGCGCCGCAGAACCGACACGTCAAGCCTCGGCCCCACCGCAGCCGCTCCAGGTACCGCAGGCACGCAGCGTCTTCTGGGAACCACGCCAGCAGCTCATGCCAGTTGCGCGGGTAGTCGATGCCCGCGCGCGGCTGCTGGTCGATCACGGTCTCAGCTGGAAGCTAGACCCCGAGGGGGACGGAACCGGATAGCCAGTTCCGCCCAAAGCACAATCTAGGGAAGAGCATCTCCCCGGTTAGATTAGGCGCCGCATCTGTAGAGCTACGAAGACGCTGAAGAAGGGCCAGGACGTCACGATCGCCGGCTCTGGCAAGTTCTCGGGGATCAAGCTCAGCGCCCGCACCGGCCGTAACCGGCGACGGGTGCCGCGCTGAAGATCAAGGCATCGAAGTTCACTGCGTCGAGCAACCCTCAAAGCACCGTGCAGCTTCATCCGGTGTCCTCCTTGGACTGAGGGCCTTTGACACCACTCAGCCTCCAACGAGGCCCGGATGAACAACGTCTTCAGGAACTACACCTAACCCGCCGCCCACCGACCGACTCCGTGGAATCGGTATCCGGCGATGGCGAGCACGCGGATCGTCGATCGTGCCGCACGGGCCCGCTTCTCTCGAGCTGGACAGCCGCTTCTCGCTCGTTGAGCATCCGATCCCACCGCGGTCACTCGCCGGGCTCTTGCACAAGCACTCACGAGGACGAGTACAGCTTCGTCCTCGAAGGATGTATGGGGCGCCGTACTCGGCGACGAGGTTCTCTACGGCGCAGGACGTTGCGCCTCGCCGCCCAATACGCCGACGAGTCCAACGTTGTCGCGCGCTCGCCCGCCGAGGCGCGACACAAGCTCGAGGTGCTGCGAGGCCACTGAGCGCAGCTCGCCGCGACCTCGGCGAGATCACCACCTCGGTCCTCCGCGTGGGCGACGCGCTCATACGGGGCGACACCGAGCGGCTTGCTGGGATACTCCGACACGATCGCTGCGACGTCGCAGCAAGCCGATCTGATCCTTGGGGGCAACCGATTTGAGCAAGCATGTCTTTCACCTGGGTGAGACCGCGCCACAGGTCTCGACTTCCTACAGCGCTCGAACGCAGGTCCGCAGCGACAACTTTCCGATCCTGGAGCGCATCTCGCTGGCCCGACTGACGCTGGAGGCGGCTGGGTTTCGCGAGCCTCACTGGCACGCGAATGCCAACGAGCTGGGCTACTGCTTGGGCGGTGAGCTCCTGGTGACCGTGTTCGGCGACTCCAACGAGCATGCGAGCTTCACGATCTCGGCGGGGCAGATGTTCTTCGTGCCCTCCGGCGCACTCCACGCTCTGGAGAACATCGGCGATGCGCAGGCCGAGGTGATCGTTGTCTTCTCGCACGAGCAGCCCCAGGACTTCGGCCTCTCGGGCTCGGTCGGCATGTTGACGCCCAACGTGATGGGCAACGCCTGGGGATTGTCTGCCGATGTGCTCGCCGGCCTGCCCAAGGGCCCCGAGGACGTGTTCGCCGGCAGGGTCGATGGGACGCCGGAGCTCGTGAAATCGGCGAGCTACCCGAGTGAGCTCAAGCTCGATCTCGAGGGCATGTCACCGCGGGTCGACAACGGGTACGGCAAGCTCAAGACCGCGCGGCTCGACACCTGGCCTGTGCTCGACGAGTTGGCGATGTACTCGTTGCGGATCGAGGGCGACGGGATGCGAGAGCCTCACTGGCACCCGGTCACGGCCGAGCTCGGGTACGTGCATACCGGGCGTGCGCGGATGACCGTCAAGAGCGCCGACGGGTCAGTCGACACGTACAAGCTCGCGCCGGACGACGTCTACTTCATCCCGCGAGCGTTTCCGCATCACATTGAGAACCTCGGCGACGAGGAGACACACTTCCTGGTCTTCTTCGACCAAGCCGAGGTGCGTGATATCGGCTACACGGGCAGCGCCGACGCCTACCCGCGCCGGATCCTGGCGCCGACGCTCGGAATACCGGCCGCAGCGCTCCCATCATTGCCACCGATGCCGAGCGATCTGCTGATCGTGCAGAAGCGCAACCCGGTCGATCCCTGATGGGTCGGTAGCAATACGCGACTTCGAGCACCGCTCCTCGGTGTTCGCCTCCGGCGGGATGGTGGCGACGAGCTCGCCGCTCGCGACACAAGCGGGACTCAGGATCCTCGCCGGCGGTAACGCATTCGATGCGGCGCTCTCGACCGCAGCGGTCGTCGGTGTCGTCGTGCCACGTGGCACACCTGCAAGCCGCGCTAAGCGGGGCAGGCGACCAGCTGCCATGGAGGCCCGTCCCGACCCGGAAGCAGGTCCGGTGGCTGGCGATCGCACCCGTGGCATGGCAGTCGTCCCGCCGCGGCGGGTCTGACGACTGCTGCTGGGCCGAAGCACAAGCGCGCGGCGACCGGCGGACAGCCAGATCGGGACGCGCGTTCTGTCGCCAAACCGATAGCCCGCCGCGCGGCGGCCGGGCGAGGAAAGCGATCGCCGGCCGGGTCGGCGCGGGACGATTGCTCCCCGTCGGAAGCGATCGTGCGGCGGCGGCAGCTGGGACGGCTCCTTCTGGGCGATTGCGAGCGCTGCGGGCGGTTGTGCGGATCGTTAGCTGGACGCCCGGGACTCGATCGTCAGCAAGCAGTCGGTGATCTCCCGATCTTCCGCTGGCGTTTGCTGGAACGCGCCGAGCTGGCTAGCACGCAGAGGCGCCTGCTCCTGCATTTGCGGGCTGAGCGGCGGTCTGGCTGCCGCTCGCGAGCAGGTGGCTGCTTCTCCTCAGGAGCGGAAGCGTGCGCCCGCTGCTCCTTCTCGATCAGAGCAACACTCTGCTCGGCCGCGGTCGAGAGTGCTGGTTTCGTTCCGGAGCGTCAGCCGGGAGCGGTCGCGACCGGACCACTGTTTCGACGAGACAGGAGGAGGCTGGTCCCATGAAGTCGGGGCCAGCTGTGGCAGCTAGGCTTTCGCACGATGGCATTTGCGCGGATTGACGTGTCCTTCACGTCTGGTAGTGACGAGATCGCTGCGTGGCACTTCGCGCCCTCCGAAGCCGCAAGTGAGCCCGGTCCGTGTGTCGTGATGGCGCATGGATTCAGCCTGACGCGCCACGACGGGCTTGCGGCGTACGCTGAACGGTTCGCGGCTGTCGGCGTCAGGGTGCTGGTGTTCGATCATCGCTTCCTCGGGGATTCGGGCGGCGCGCCGAGGCAGCGGTTCCGGATCGCCGCGCAGCGCGAGGATTGGTGTAACGCGATCGCCTACGCCCGGCGGATGGACGGAGTCGATCCTGAGCGGATCGTGCTCTGGGGCTATTCCTTCTCGGGCGGTCACGTCACGACGCTAGTCGCCCGCGACCAGCGGCTCGCCGCGGCACTGGCGCTCTGCCCGTTCGTCAACGGACTCCAGCGGGCGCTCCGCACGCGCCCGGCGACGACCGCCTGGATTTTGCCGCGGGCGTTCGCCGAGCTTGCGGGCCGCCAGGTGCAAATCCCGGTCACTGGGTCGCCGGGGGCGCGGGCGGCGATGACGTTCCCCGGCGAGGCGGACGGCTTCGCGCGAACGGTCGGGCCCGATTCGCCGTGGCGCAACCAGATCAGTCCGGGCGTGTTCGCAACGATCGTGTTCCACCGCCCACTGTCCGGCGCCAAGCGGATCACCTGTCCGCTGTGGGTGGGGCTTGGCGAACGCGACATCACCGTTCACGGGCCATCGATCCAACGACTCGCCGAGCGCGCCCCGTACGGCGAGCTTTACCGCTACCCCTACGATCACTTCGAGCCGTTCCTGGGCGACGCGCCGGACCGGATCGCGGCCGACCAGATCGGCTTCCTACGCCGCCACGGACTCGCGCCCCCCCAGGCCGGCAGCGCAGCCGCCTGACCGCGCCGAGGCCCTTGGTGCGGACTCAGTGAAGCCGACGTTTCTCGGAGGCTCGCGTGTCATGCACCGGCGAGCAGCATCGTCGTCCGCCGGCTATTCGCAAGAATCGCGACATCGGCGGCGAACGCCGCGGGTGCCGCTCGACTGCGATAGCCGAACTGGGCCAGCCCGATCGAAGACCGAGGCCGGTAAGACTCATCACTCCCGACGGACGCTCGTTGCGCTCCCGCTCTGCGGCGAAGGAGCTGGTCGGCTATGCGGTGATCGTTGTCTGGTAGTCGCGGTAGTTGCGGTACGGGCCGCGCATCCAGAGGATGTTCAACGGGCCGCCGTGCTGGCCGCGGGGGGTGATCGGCCGGACGTTCTTGACCGGTGACGCGGAAGTGATCGCGGTGTGGGTCCAGCTCGCGCCGCCGTCGCCGGTGCGCCAGCGCTCGATCTCCCACTGCCCGTTGATCTGGCGCGAGAGATAGAGCACTTGTGGGTCCTCGTGATCGAAGGTGACGCCGCCCGAGTACTGCGGCTCGGCGCCGTCCGCGTCGATAAAGCCGCCGGCGAAAGTCACGAAGTGATCTTCCCAGGCGCTGCCGGTCCATCGCGCGTAGTGGTAGTGGTGGTCGGTCGCGGAGCGGAGGATCGCATACGCGATCAGCGGCCGCCCCGCCGCGTCGAACGCCACATCGTGAACCCAGGCGCGGAAGTGGCGTTGGGCGACGTCATAGACGACATCCGCCTGGTGCGGAGCGAACGGCAACTCGGCCACGGTACAGATGTGCCGGCCATCGGCCCGCGACCACGCCCCATTGCGATAGCGCGCGTAGTAGATGCTGGTGGGCAGATTGCGCGGATGCCCATCCGTGAACGCGACATGGATCCGGTCGTGACCGTCGCCGGCGACCTTGACGTATGGCCGCTGACCGGCGACCCGAATCAGCGTCCGGGCCGCCGACCAGCTCAGCCCGTCCATAGAGGTCGCGAACGCCGGCTGCCAATTCCCGCCGCGCCAGAACAGATGGATTCTCCCGCCCTCGCCAGGCAGCTGGACCGGGTTCGGATACGTGAAGCCAAGGTTTCCGGGCGTGTTCGTCGCCAGCGAAGACTCCGGTCCCCACGCGGTCACGTCCTCGGGCGCGTCCGTCAACCGGTAATACAGGTGCGGCCCGTTGTGGGCCGAGTAGAACACCTGCAAGCGCCCGTCGGCCCGCAGCAGAAGAGCAGGGCTGCCGTGATCATCGACACCGAGACCACGCCGCAGGACCGCCACAGTCCGCCCACCCGAGTCGTGATCGTGCGCCGCGACACACACGTCGCCCGACGTGTCCAGCCAACCGACGTACGTGCGCCGGTGCGCACCGGCGTGAAACACCGCACGCGGATCCGCGAACCAACACCAGGCCCCAGCCCCGATCTCGATCATCCCGCCACCATCTCACCAACCACCCTACAACCACCACCCCGAGGCCAACGAAAACCCCCGCAACCACCGCACCAAGCGCAGCTGGCTCTTCAGTAGGAGGCGCGGTGCCACAGGCATTCCGTCACCCCGCCCCAATACTGTCGTGACCCGGCAAGACAACCCGTGTCCACTAGACCGCGGGCGGCCGACGTTGCCAACGATGGCGGTCTGACCTCCCCATTCGACCATTCCCGACACTTGCGCCCCGACGGGAACCGCCCGCGCCGGGCTACGCAGAGACCCGCTTCACCACGCGCCGGGCATCTGCGCGCCGTCGAGGACTTCCCTGCCTTGCGCGCGGAACCCGGGTGTCTCGGCAGAGTGCAGGTCGTGCCGGACCATGGCGGCAACGGCCGGCTGGCGCTTGCCAGAGGCAGCCGCGCAGCAAGCACAGATCGGGATCCACTCCGTGCAAGCTGCTGATCGCGATCATCACCGCTCTGCAAACGCCCTGATGCGCCGCACGCGCTTGCGGCATCGCCCACAAGCGCGCGTCAGCGAGCGCGGCGCCGGACGATCGGTTTCGTGCTCCGCGCGACCCGCGGCTGGCGAGTGCTTGGGCGACAGAGCGGTCGTCCCGGTCGGACCCGACCTGCGCCGCGGCCGGCGATCGCTTTCGCCCAAACTCAGGCGTCGCGCCCACTGTGCCCGTGACGATCGGAGTGCGACGACGAAGGAAGGACGAGCGGACTCTGCGCCGCGCGCCGCGCGAGTTC
>JADGPN010000202.1 GCA_017882465.1 Solirubrobacteraceae bacterium | reverse complement strand
GGGCACTATGCCGAACGGTTGGTTATGCCGAACGGGGTGCGGTTGATCGACGTTTGCGCTGCTCAGGAGGGTGCCGGGGGTTGAGTCGTTCGGCATAACGTCCTTGGGTTGGGTGTCATAGGTTCTCGAGGTAGGCCAGGAGGGTGTCGGGAGCCTTGTAGCGTCCGGTTCTTGTGTTCGGAGGTGTGGTTCTCGCGAGGGCTCGTTCCTTGAGCGCGAGGTGCGCGTGGAGGTAAATCTGGGTTGTTTTGACGCTCTCGTGACCGAGCCAGAGCGCGATCACGGAGGTGTCGACGCCGGCTTCGAGGAGTCGCATCGCGGTCGTGTGGCGCAGCGTGTGCGGCGTGATGCGTTTCGCGTGGAGTGACGGGCAGTGCTGTTGCGCGGTGCTGGCGTGTTTGGCGACGAGGTGCTCGACGCTGTCGCGGCTGAGCTGCTGGCCGGGACGGGTTGGGAACAGTGGGTCGTCTGGCTCGCCGCCGCGTTCGGTGAGCCAGACGCGGAGGATCGCGACGGTCTGCTTGGTGAGCGGCGTCGTGCGGTCCTTGCGGTTCTTCCCGTGGCATCGGACGTGCGGACCGGTGCCGAGCTCGATGTCGCGACGACGCAGGCCGGTCAGCTCGGACACCCGCAGGCCGGTCTGGATCGCCACGACCAGCAGGACGTGGTCGCGCCGTCCGATCCATGTTGAGCGGTCGGGCGCGTCGAGGATCGCGTTGGCTTCTGGCTCGGTGAGAAACGACACGATCTTGGTGTCCGATCGCTTCTCGGGGATCGCCAGGACGCGCTGGATCAGCTCGGCGTGCTCGGGATGGCGGAGTGCTGCATACCGGTAGAGGGAGTGGATCGCGGCGAGGCGGGCGTTGCGGGTCCGGACGCTGTTGCCGCGGTCGTGCTCGAGGTGATCGAGGAACGCGCCGATCAGGGTCGCATCGAGCTGGTCAATGCCGAGCTTGGATGGTTGCGTGCCCGTGCGTTGCTCGACGAACGCCAGGAGCAGACGGATCGTGTCGCGGTAGGCCGCGACGGTGTGCGGGCTGGCGTGTCGTTGACCTTGGAGACGATCACTGAAGAACGCTTGCAGCAGCGGCGCGAGCGAGCTCATGCGGGCTCTCCGAAGGCGTGCTCGAGCCGGTCGGCGGCGAGCTCGAGCAGCTCTGGCGCCGCTTCGAGATACCAGTACGTCGCGGACGGCTTGGCATGCCCGACGTAGGTCGAGAGCCTCGGCATCACCGCCTCGACGTCAACCCCGGCCTGATACCAGTCCAGCATCGTGCGCACACAAAAGCCGTGCCTCTTATGGGGAATTCCCCATAAGCGCCATGAGGCGGACGGCGGGGTTATGCGCCCTGCCGGGGTGTTTCGGCTGGTTGGGGCGTTTCCGGCGGTGATCTTGTCCGCATAACGGCGGGTCGGTGTTAGCGCCCGAGAGAGTCGAACCAGCCGATCAGAGACGTCGCGTGGTGGCTCGCAGGTTCGCTGGGCGCTGCCCGGGTCGGCGAAGAATCGCTGTGTTTGGTCATTCCACTACCGAATGCAGAGGTGATTCTCATGGGGCAGACAGATGTCCGGGAGGCTGTCGGCCGGGTGTTGGCGGCGTTGCGCGAGGCTGGGAGAACGGAGGCCACGATCCGATGCCACGAGGTCGTGCTGGACCGGTTTGTCGTGTTCGTGGCCGGACGCGGCGTGGGCACGGTCAGCGAGCGGGTGTGCATCGACTTCGTCGCTGACCAGACCGGGGTCAGGTTGGGGTCGTTGCGAGAGTCGGTCAACGACAGGGATGTGAAGGCGGTTCGTCGGCCGGTGGTGTTGATCGCGGACGTGTTGGCCGGCCGGCCGGTGGAGATCGACCGGTCGGTGATCCCCGTCAAGGATGGTTGTCCCGCCAGGTTCCGTCCGCTCCGAGATGACTACCTTGCCTGCTGCCGTGCGCGCGGCAATGCGGAGGCGACCGTGGTCGCGAAGGACAGCGCGGCCAGCCGGTTTCTGAGCTATCTGGAGGAGATGGGCGTGGATGATCTGTCAGCGCTCAGCGTCCGGGACATCTCGGGCTTCTTTGTGCGTCAGCGACGGCTGCGGCGAAAGACGGTCGCGGCGATGAGATCGTGTGTCGCGGACTTTCTGGCGTTTCTGGCGACCACGGGCCGGACGCCGGAGAGTCTGGCGGGCCGGCTGCCGCCGCACCGGCATGTTCGTCACGAGTCCGAGCCGCACTTGTGGGCGGTGGAGGAGATCCGGCGGGTGCTGGACGTGATCGACCGTCAGTCCGCGGCCGGCAAACGCGACTACGCGATGATCTTGGCGACCGCCCGGCTTGGCCTGCGGATCTCGGATCTGCGCCAGCTCGAGTTGGGCGATCTGGACTGGCGGGCGAAGACGATCACGATCGTCCAGCACAAGACGGGCCGGCCGTTGAGCCTGCCGCTGCTGGACGATGTTGGCTGGGCGATCATCGACTATGTCGGGCACGGCCGCCCGGAGACCGCCAGCCTGAAGGTGTTCGTCAAGCACCGCCACCCGTTCGACGCGTTCGGGAACTCCTCGTCGGTCGCCTCGCGGCTGTCGCGGCATGCTGCCCGGGCGAGGATTACGTTCGCGCCGGGCGAGGTATGTGGGATGCATTCACTGCGCGGCGCGTTGGCTGTCGCGATGATCGGCAACGACACGCCGATACCGGTCGTGTCGGCCGTGCTGGGACACGCCTCGAGCGACACGACCCAGGCGTATTACCTGCGGTTCGACGTCGACCGGCTGCGCTGTTGCGCGTTGGACGTTGAGGACGTCATCGGACACGCGAGGGCGGGTGAGGGTGATGCATGAGACGACGCTTGAGGGCCTGGTCGCCGACCTGGTCGCTGTGCGTCACGCCGGCGGATACAGGTTCAAAGTCCAAGAACGGGTGCTGCGCCAGTTCGCGGAGCACTGCCGGCGAGAGGGCTATCCGGACGGGTCGATCACCAAAGAAGCATTGGACGGGTTTCTCTACGGCCGTCACCTACGAGCGTCCACGGTGCGGCGCAACACGCTGGCTCTATGCCAGCTGGCCGAGCACGCCCAAGCCGCCGGCTGGGATGCCTACACCCCGGCCGCGACGGCCAGGGTCCGTGTCCGCCATCAGCCGCCGTATGTGTTCAGCGACCGGGAGCTCTGCCGCCTGTTCGCTGCGATCGACTGCCAGGGCATGTCCTCCTACTCGAACAAGGCGCTGGTCGACCCGGTGCTGTTCCGAGTGTTGTGCGGCGCGGGGCTGAGGCTCTCCGAGGCGCTCAACCTGCGGTTGCCGGATGTGGGGCGCGTGCCGGCGCGCTGCGGATCCGTGACTCGAAGAACGGCGAGAGCAGGACAGTCCCGATCACGCACCGGCTCGCCGCAACCCTGAACGCGTATGTGGCTGCGGCGCACCCAGCCCCCGAGATCAGTGACTACGTGTTCTACAGTCGCGCGGCGGGCAGGCCGATCAACCAGGCGACCGTCTACATGCGGTTCCGTGGGTACCTGGCCGACGCCGGCATCCCGCACTTCGCTGGCGGTCCGCATCCGCATTCGCTGCGTCACGGGTTCGCAGTCGCGAACTTGAGACGTTGGGCCGCGGATGGCAGCGACCTCGCGGTGGTGTTGCCGTACCTGGCCTGCTACATGGGCCATGCCGACCTGCGGGGCACCCAGTACTACCTGAGGTTGACCGCGGACGCCTACCCCGACGTGATCGCCAAAGCGCAACTCCGGTTCGGGTACGTCATCCCCGCCGCGCTGGAGGGACAGTCATGACCTCGCAGCGCACACGTCCAGAAGACCTCGCGGGACGCTGGCTGACCAGGTTCTTCATCGACCATCTGGCCGGGGAGCGCGCAGCCTCGCCGAGGACTATCGCGTCCTACCGGGACGCGATCAAACTGCTGCTCACCTGGTTCAAAGACACGGAGCGGATACCACCCGAGAAGCTGCGCCTCATCGACATCGACCGGCCGCGAGTGCTGCGGTTCCTGGACTGGCTGGAGGCCGAGCGGGGCTGCTCGACAGCAACCCGCAACCAGCGCCTCGCTGTGATCAAGTCGTTCTGCCGCTACACCGCCATCGAACAGCCCGACCACCTCGAGCAGGTCACCCAGGTCCTCGCGATCCGGCAGAAGAAAACCCCCGGCCCGCAGCTCGGGCACCTGACAGCAGACGAGGTCAAGGCGCTCCTCGCCGAGCCTGGCACCGCCAGCGGCCGTGCCGTCAGGGACACCGTCCTGCTCACCCTGGCCTACGACACAGCCGCCCGCGTTCAAGAGCTCTGCGACCTCGACGTCGCAGACATCCGCGCCGCCAACCCGATGACCGTGACGATCCGCGGCAAGGGATCCAAGATCCGGTACGTGCCCGTCATGGAACCAACCGCCCGACTCCTCGCCGACTACCTGAAACACCTCGACCCGCACCCCGGCCTCGGCGCCGACGCGGACCCGCTGTTCCACGGGCCCCACCACTCCAGACTGACCAGATCCGGGATCGCCAAGCTCCTGGCCCGCCACGTCCGCGCCGCCCGAGCGCGCGACCCCGCCTGGGCTCCCGGACTGACGGTCACACCCCACACGCTCCGACGCACCAGAGCGATGCACCTGATCCAGGCCGGCGTCAACCTGATCTACATCCGCGACCTGCTCGGCCACGTCGACGTGTCCACCACCGAGATCTACGCCCGCGCAGACGCCGAGACCAAACGCAAAGCGATCGAGAACGCCTACGAGCCACTGACCCCAAACGCACTACCGGACTGGACCTCGGACCCGTCCCTGATCAGCTGGCTCGACTCGCTCGGACGCGAACCCCAACCCGCCAGGTTATGCGGACAAGAGCACCCCCCAACAGCGCCGTTACCAGCCAAAACAGTCGGACAGGGCGCATAACCCCGCCGTCCACCTAATGCCTGAGGTCGTGAGCCCTTGGCCGGCAGGTCGGGGAGCGGGGTTGCAGCCCGGCGCGTCGGGCGAGCTTTCGGAACGTGACGTTCACGCTGTTGTAGATCAGGCGCGTGCCGGCGGCGGAAATGAACGCGGCTGGGGCGCGCGGCTGCGGGCACGGGTAGAGCCGGCGGCGCTGCCGGATGTAGTCGTCGAGTGCCTCGATCGCGGTCGCGTGCAGCGGCACGAGCCTGGTCTTGCCGAACTTCGTATTGCGCACGATCAGCAGCCCGCGTTCGGAGTCGATGTCGTCTCTGTCGAGACGGATCGCCTCCCCGACCCGCAGGCCGCTGACCGCCAGCAGGCCGATCAGCGTCCGGTAGGTGGAGATCAGCAGCGGGTAGCGCAGCATCGCGGCGGCGTCGATCAACGCCGCGATCTCACTGTCGGTGTAGATGTACGGGGTCGCGCGCCGGTTGCCAGCGCGTAGCAGCCGGCTGGGTGGCACCTCGGTCGCGGGATCGATCGTCCGCAGATAGGAGGCGAACTGGCGGACCATCGTCAGCCGGTTCGCGAGCGACGCCGGATGGGCGTTCTCGGGCAGGGTCGCCCAGTCGAGCGCCAACTCGGTCGTGACCCGCACGGCGCCGCTCGCTTCCAGGAACGCGACGAAGTTCCGCAGCGCCCGCTCGTCCTTGGTCAGCTTGTAGCCGAGCGCGCGCCGGATCCGGAGATAGTCAGCCAACGCAGCGCGCAGACCAGCAGGAGCCGGGTCGACCGGTCGCCGTCGCGGCCGTCCGGTCCTGGGCTTGCCGGACGGCAACAGTCCCCAGGGCGGAATCTCGTTTACCGGGTCACGCTCGCGCAGGTAGGCGGCGAACCCGCGGACCATCGTCAGCCGGTTCGCGCGATGCAGATCGCTCGCCTCGGTCGGGAGCGTCGCCCAGTCGACCGCGAGCTCGACCGTGACTCGCTCAGCTCCGCGTTCCTCAAGGAACTCGACGAACTGCTCGAGCACCAAACCGATCTTCTCGAACTTCACGCCCTCGCCGCGTCGGATCCGTAGATAGTCCGCAAGCCCGTCATGCAGGCTCGTCATGACCTGGCCCCCGGCCACGCGCGCGCCACCGATCGCAGCGTCTCGACGTCGACTTTCGCGTAGATCGCTGTGGTCTGCGTCTGTCGGTGGCGCAGCACCTGGCCGATCTCGGTCAGTGACGCGCCCTCGCGCAGCATCTCCGTCGCCGCCGTGTGCCGCAGCCTGTGCGCCGTCACGCCACTCACACCCGCTCGCCGCGCGGCAGCAGCGACGACCCGGCCGACCGTCGCCGGGGTGAGCGGCCCGTGGGGCGCGTTCACCGCCACGAACACCGCTCGCCGCTCGACCCGCGGTCGGTCGTCTCGCACATACTCGGCCAGCGCCTCCCCGACATCGACCGGCAGCGGCAGCGCCTCGACACGTCGGCTCTTGCCACACACCCGCAGCTCGCCCGTGCGCCAGTCCAGATCGTCGAGCGTCATCGCGGCGACCTCGCCGCGCCGCAGCGCAAGCCGCCACAACAACAACAGGATCGCGCGATCCCGGCGGCCGATCGCCGTGCCCAGGACGCAACTCGCAACGAGCTGCCGGGCGACGCCTGGATCCAGCGGGCGCGGTAGCCCCGCCAACCGCCAGCCAGCGACCCGCGGGACCGCCGCCGCCAACGACTCCACGAGCACGCCGTCGACGTGAAGGAACACCAGGAACGACCGCAGCGCCACCGTCATATCCCTGCCCGAACGCGTCGAGCGTCCCGCGCACTCGGCTAACACAAATGCGCTCACCTCCGCCGCCGTCAGACCCTCCAGCCGCGCCCCGTCAACGCGCGCTCCCCACGCAAGAAAGCGCCGCACCTTCGTGACATACGCGCGCGCGACCTGTTCGCAGACCCCCCGCTCGCCGGTCAGATACCGCCGGTAGCGATCAACCAACTCCTCCTCAGCCGTCGCCGGCGCAGGCACTGCCGGCGGTGCCGGCACCGGCACCGCGCCCACCCGGCGCAGATAGCCGAGCAGCGTTCCGAACCCTCGCAGCGACCGCGGATCCCGATACCCGCGCGTCCCGAGCTCAGCGATGAACCTCCCGAGCACCGCCGGCGTCAGATCCGACGCGCCCAACCCCTCGCCAGCCAGCCACCCGCTCAGCCGCGCCATCACCAGCATCTGCGCGTACTGGGCGCTCGACTTGTAGCGGCAGCGATCCAGCTCCTCCACGAACCCCCGCGCGAACGGCGCCAGCGGCCCGCCGACAACAACCCGCGATGCGACCGCAGTGCTCACCACGACCTCCTCCCTTCGACAGCGAAAGAGAGAAGCGTCAAATCCGCGGCCGGATTATTCCGACCTCAGAAACCCCCGATCCCGCAATCTGCAGGGACTTTCAGCAGACCGTCGGCATAACAAGCGCATCGGAATAGTCTGACCACGCCCAGCCGTCCATCCCGACTTCCCGGCGACGGTTCCCTTTGCCTCGGCGAATCAGGATCGAGCCTCGGCGCGGG
>JADGPN010000034.1 GCA_017882465.1 Solirubrobacteraceae bacterium | reverse complement strand
ATCATCGTCAACAACGAGAAGCGGATGCTGCAGGAGGCCGTCGACGCGCTGTTCGACAACGGCCGCCGCGGCCGGCCCGTCACGGGCCCGGGCAACCGCCCGCTGAAGTCGCTCTCGGACATGCTCAAGGGCAAGCAGGGCCGCTTTCGTCAGAACCTGCTCGGCAAGCGCGTCGACTACTCGGGCCGTTCGGTGATCGTGTCCGGCCCGTCGCTGCGGCTGCACCAGTGCGGTCTGCCGAAGCTGATGGCCCTGGAGCTGTTCAAGCCGTTCATCATGGCCCGCCTCGTCGAGCGCAAGTCGGCGCAGAACATCAAGGCCGCGAAGAAGATGGTTGACTCGATGATCCCGGAGGTCTGGGACGTGCTCGAGGAGGTCATCCACGAGCATCCCGTGCTCCTGAACCGCGCCCCCACGCTCCACCGGCTGGGGATCCAGGCGTTCGAGCCGGTGCTCGTCGAGGGCAAGGCCATCCAGGTGCATCCGCTCGTCTGTCACGCGTTCAACGCCGACTTCGACGGCGACCAGATGGCCGTCCATCTGCCGCTGTCGGCCGAGGCTCAGGCCGAGGCGCGGATCCTGATGCTGTCGTCCAACAACATCCTCTCGCCGGCCCACGGTTCGCCGCTGGCCACGCCGACGCAGGACATGGTGCTGGGCGCCTACTACCTGACCTACGGTCCGGACGAGGACGCGCTGGCGAAGATCGACCCGGCGAAATATGAGCCGCGCCCGCACGTGTACCGCACCGCGCAGGAGGCGGAATGGCAGTACGAGCACGGCGTGGTCAAGCTCCACGCTCTGGCCGAGTATCGGCCGATCGGCCGGGAGGGTGGTCACGTGCTGACGACTGTCGGGCGGATCATCTACAACGACAAGATCGAGCGGGCGCTCGAGGAGGCTCTCGGCGACGGCTTTGACCCGTCGGCGTACGAGTTCATCAACCGCTCGATGAAGAAGAAGGACACCACCAAGCTGGTCGACGACCTCGTCCAGGCCTACGGCGCCCCGACGGTCTCGCAGGTGCTCGACGCGTTCAAGGACGTCGGCTTCCATTACGCCACCCAGGCGGGGGTCACGATCTCCAAGAACGACGTCCAGGTCCCCCCGACGAAGGCTGAGATCCTGGCCGGCTACGAGAAACGCGTCGCGGACATCCACGACCAATACGACATGGGCCTGATCACCCAGGAGGAGCGGCACGAGGCGGTGGTCGACCTCTGGACCCAGGCCACCGATGAGGTGGCGCAGGCGATGGAGGACAATCTCGACGAGCTCAACCCCATCTTCATGATGGCGAACTCGGGTGCCCGCGGCTCGTTCAAGCAGATCCGCCAGCTGGCGGGCATGCGCGGGCTGATGGCCAACCCGAAGGGCGAGATCATCGAGCGTCCGATCAAGGCCAACTTCCAAGAGGGCCTGACCGTGCTCGAGTACTTCATCTCGACCCACGGGGCTCGCAAGGGACTGGCCGACACCGCCCTGCGCACGGCCGACTCCGGCTACCTGACCCGGCGCCTGGTCGACGTGGCTCAGGACGTGATCATCCGCCAGGACGACTGCGGCACCACCGAGTACGTCCACCTGGAGCTGTTCAAGCCCGGCGGTGAGCCCAACGACAACCTGCTCGGCCGCGTGGCTGCGCAGGAGTTCGTGACCAAGCGCGGGCGCAGGCTGCTCGAGGCCGGTCAGGAGATCGACCGAGCCGAGCTGGCCGACCTGGTGGAGGCGTACGCGCACGAGCGCGAGAAGGAGGAGCACGTCGGTGTGCCCGTCCGCTCGGTGCTCAAGTGCGAGGCCCCGACCGGTGTCTGCCAGGCCTGCTACGGACGCTCGCTGGCCACCGGCAAGATGGCCCAGATCGGCGACGCGGTTGGGATCATCGCCGCCCAGTCGATCGGGGAGCCGGGGACGCAGCTGACGATGCGTACGTTCCACACCGGCGGCGTCGCGGGCGCCGACATCACGCACGGCCTTCCGCGCGTGGTGGAGCTGTTCGAGGCCCGCAAGCCAAAGGGCCTGGCCAAGATCGCCGAGGACGGCGGCAAGGTGTCGATCGAGGAGACCGACAAGGCCCTGACTGTCGTCATCACCGACGACGCCGGCGAGGAGCACCGCCACACGTTCCCGCGCCGTACCCGGCTGAACGTTGAGTCGGGCGAGAAGATCGAGCGCGGCAAACGGCTCAACGAGGGCTCGCTGTACCCGCACGAGCTGCTCGCGATCAGCGGACGGACCGAGACCGAGTTGTACCTCGTCAATGAGGTTCAGGAGGTCTACAAGTCCCAGGGCGTGGACATCAACGACAAGCACATCGAGCTGATCGTGCGCCAGATGATGAAGAAGGTCAGGGTCGATCAGAAGGGCGACACCGACCTGCTCCCCGGCCAGTTCGTGGACCGGTTCGACTATGCCCGGATCAACCAGGCGGTTCAGGATGCCGGCGGCGAGACCGCTCAGGCCGAGGAGATCATCCTCGGTATCACGAAGGCATCGCTGAACACCGATTCGTTCCTCTCGGCCGCGTCGTTCCAGGAGACCACCAAGGTCCTCACCGACGCCGCTCTGGAAGGCAAGATCGACCGGCTGAACGGCCTCAAGGAGAACGTCATCATCGGCAAGCTGATCCCGGCCGCCACCGGCCTCAAGCGCTACCGGCGGATCGAGATCGAGCCGTCCGAGCCGCTCCCCCGCGGCATGGACGACGTCGGCCTGCTCGACCACGACGATCTCGCGGCGGAGCTCGGCCTGACCGACGGAGAGTCGCTGACCGGGTTCGGCGGTGGCCTCGAGCCGGACCTGTCCGACCTCGAGAACATCGGCGCGGGCTCCTCGCTCGCGTTCGTCGAGGAGCTGGCAGACCTCGACGTCCCGGCCGAGAACGGCAACTCCGAGAACGAGCGCTAGCTCACCTGCATGTCCGGGCGGTCCTGCCGCCCGGACAGCGGTGCTCAGCCTGCGGGCGGGTGTTTCCAGGTCAGCGTTGCACAGTTTTCTGGCCGCCGCCCGAAACCGAGTCAGCGAATCTTTGCCGTTTGTTCGCGGTGGCGTCCTCTACAATCAGTGAATCCAGATTCACCTGGTTGAGCGAAGGAAACGAGCGTGGACCTGAACGACACGCCTGAACAGGCGTCACATCGCCAGGAGGTTCGGGCATGGCTCGAGCGGCACGGGGAGGACGCGCCCCCGCGCACGGGGTCCTATGAGGACTCCGCCTACGTCGACGCGCGGCGCGCCTGGCAGCGCAGGCTGGCCGAGGCGGGACTGGCCGGCGTGACCTGGCCGGAGGGGTACGGCGGCCGCGGCCTGGGCCCGATGGGCCAGGTGACGGTCAACCAGGAGATCTCCAGAGCGCAGGTGCCCGGGATCCTCGACGTGATCGGCATCGGCATGCTTGGGCCGTCCCTGATCACGCACGGCAGCGAGGCCCAGAAGAGCCGCTACCTGGGCCCGATGCTGCACGGCGACGAGGTCTGGTGCCAGCTCTTCTCCGAGCCCGCCGCCGGATCGGACCTGGCCGCGGTCCAGACCCGCGCACGCCTGGGCGAGGACGGCACCTGGACCCTGAACGGGCAGAAGGTATGGACCACCAACGCCCAGTTCGCCTCCTACGGCCTGCTGCTGGCGCGCACCGATGCCGATGTGCCCAAGCACAAGGGCCTGACGATGTTCATCGTGCCGATGGACGCAGCCGGGGTGACGATCCGCGGGCTGCGACAGATCTCCGGCGAGGCCGAGTTCAACGAGTTCTTCTGCGATGACGCCACGCTGACCGAGGACTCGGTCGTGGGCGGTGTCGGCAACGGCTGGGGCACGGCGCTCACGGTGCTGATGTTCGAGCGGCTCACGATCGGCTTCGGATCCGAGGGCTTCGGCTCCTCGGCCCAGCTCGCCGCGTCGCTGGCGGCCGATCCGTCAGCCCGGGCCGATACCGACGTCCGCCTGCGGCTGGGCGAGATCGTCACCGAGCTGCTCGCGGTTCGGTTCAACGGCTACCGCGCCCTGACCACTCTGGCCAAGGGCCAGATCCCCGGTCCGGAGGCGGGGCTGGCCAAGGTCACGACCGTCAACGCCGCGATCGGAGCCGGCGAGCTGATCGCCGACGTGCTCGGGCCCGAGGCGCTCGGCGCCGACCTCCAGTGGAGCTACCTGATCTCGTTCCTCCCCGGCCTGAAGTCCGCCGGCGGCACCGAGGCGATCCTCCGCAACACGATCGGAGAGCGCGTGCTGGGACTCCCGCCTGAGCCACGGCTCGACAAGGGCGTGCCGTTCAGCGAGTTGCGCGCCAAGGAGAGGGAGGCGGTGGCCTGATGGATTTCGACCTCTCGTATGAGCAGGGGCTACTGCGCGAGGCGGCGCGGAACGCGCTCTCGCGCCACAAGACGATCGAAGCCGCGCGGGACGCGCTCGAGCGGCCCTCCGCGCTCCCCGATCTGTGGCCCACCGCCGTCGAAGCGGGCTGGCCGGGACTGTCGATCGGCGAGCAGCACGGTGGCGCCGGGCTGGGCGCGTTCGATGCGCTGCTGGTCGCCGAGGAGTGCGGCCGCGTGCTCGCGGGCGTGCCGCTGCTCGGGCTGATCCCGGCGACGTCGATCCTCGACGCGGCCGGCGACGAGTCGCTCGAGGCGATCGCCGCCGGCGAGCTGCGTCCGGCGTTGCGCGGGCCGCCGAGCCGTCGCAGTTCCCGCTCGCCGCCAGCGCGGCCCGCTCAGCGGCCGGCCACGCGCTCGATTACGCCACGCGCTCGATGATCAACGTCCACGGCGGCATCGGTGCCACCTGGGAGCACGACGCACCGCTGTTCTTCCGGCGCGCGCAGCTCTCGCGCCGGCTGGTCGGCGGCACCGACGACGCCACGGACCGGGTCGCGGCCGAGACGCTGGCGGCGGCTACGGCCTGAGCCGCGCGGCGAGCTGATCGGCCCACGCGCTCAGCTCGCCGACGTGGGCCGCGGTGATGCCCTCGGCGCTGCGCGTGCCCACCAGCAGGGTCGGCGTCAAGCGCCGCGCGGCCCAAGCCTCGCAATCGGCGTCGTGGGCGTCGTCGATCCACGCCAGCGGCCGGTCGGGCCCGGCGTAGCGCTCGATCGCGTCGAGCTTCCAGTGCGCGTGAGCGCGCCCGGGGTGTCGCTCGAACACGAGATGGGGTAGGGAGCCTGGAAGCCCGAGCGCGAACGGGAGGTATTCATTGGCCTTCTCCTCCCAGCCGGTGCACCAGACGAGCTCGAAGCCCTCGGACAGCGCGCGCAGGTGATCGCCCGCGGTGGCCGAAACAAAATGAGCGATCCCGTCCACCAGCACGAACCGGCCCTCGGGAGGACGGAGCGGATCAAAGCCGAACAGCGAGATCACGCCGTCCACATCGACCAGCAGCAGGGGTTTCCCGATTGTCTGCGGGTGCAGGCGTTTCAGCGGATCCTCAGGTGACTGATGCAGATTCTTACTCATCGGGTGCGCATTCTTAGCTATCTATATGGGAGCGCCGCGAACATGCATTCGACGATGAAGCTGTCACGCGCGTGCCAACATGGTGTACTTCAGTTAGCGGATTCAAGGCGAACGCTTGCGCTGTCGACTTATAGCGTGAGACTGCGCACCGTTTCGCCGGCAGCCGCGCCCCCCAACCCATGACCCCTCTCTTCGGCATCCTGCTCGCCCTCGTCTGCGCTCTGGCGACGAACCTGGGCTTCCTCTACAAACATCGCGGCGCGTGTTCGGCGCCGGCCGTCGACATCAAGCACCCGCTGCGGACCGCCCGTGCCCTGTTCGCCTCCCGATGGTTCGCGATCGGGATGCTGGTTGCGGCCGGAGCGTGGCTGTTCCACGTCGCTGCCATGGCGATGGCACCGCTGTCGATGGTGCAGGCCGTGCTCGCCGGTGGCGTGGTGCTGCTGGCGGTCATGGCGGAGAAGATGTTCGGCCTGCGGATCGGACGCCGCCAGTGGATCGGGCTCGGCCTGACCGCCATCGGCCTCGTGCTGCTCGGCCTCACGCTGCCGGCCACCCACGGTGCCCATTCGCGCTTCTCGCTGCCCGGGATGATCGCCTTCGAGGCCGGGCTGATCGGCGTCGGCGCGCTGCTCATCATCGGGCCGCAAATCGGCGCTCCGGCCCACCATCACGGATTCATGCTCGGAGCCGCGGCCGGGATCCTGTTCGGGGTCTCCGATGTGGCCATCAAAGCGATCTCCGGGCTCGTCGGGACCGCCGGCGTGGCCGGGCTGCTGACGCCGTGGACGCTGGTCACGGTCGCCGCCTCGGTGGCGGCGTTCTATGCCTCGGCCAAGGGACTCCAGGACGGCGACGCGGTTCCGGTCATCGCGATCACCGGAACGGCAGCCAACGTCGCCGGGATCGTCGGCGGGATCATCGTGTTCGGCGACCCGCTCTCGACCACACCCGTCGGGCTGGTCGTCCAGTTCTTCGCCTTCGGGCTGGTGCTGATCGCCGCATGGCTGACGCCGGCCCCCGTCCGCGCCGTCGGCGCGGCCGTCTAGCGACGCGGCCACAGCCCAGCGCCGACGGGCCCCTCTCGGTGCGACCGCGCGTACGACCTCGATCTGCTCGCCGCCCGTGGATCAGGAGCAGCGCGTCGCCGCTGCCGTCGCGGTAGTGGTTGAGCATCGCGGGCGGCAACGTACTGCAAACGCGGTCACGGTGACGGTGCCTGACCTCTTCTCTTATCCGTAGTGGACAACGGATGCCATCTCATCCGCCGAGTCAGATAGTTGAGGCGCCTTGGTGGCGGCGCTACCGTTGTACGAAACGGCGAACGCTTGTCCGAGGGAGGACAGATGCCGAGCATCGACGAGGCTGTACGCACCGAACCCAGCACGCTCCAGGAGACGGCGCGGCGGCATCTCTGGATGCACTTCACGCGCATGTCGGCCTACGACGATGCCGAGATCCCCGTCATCGTCCGCGGCGCGGGCTGCTACGTCTACGACGAGCACGGCAACCGCTACCTCGATGGGCTCTCATCCCTGTTCTGCGTCAACATCGGCCACGGCCGCGCTGACATCGCCCAGGCCGGTGCCGACCAGGCCAAGGAGCTCGGCTTCTTCACCAACTGGTCCTACGCCCATCCGCCGGTGATCGAGCTCGCCGCCAAGGTGGCCTCGCTGGCCCCCGGCGATCTCAACCGCGTCTTCTTCACCAGCGGCGGCAGCGAGGCCGTCGAGTCGGCGATCAAGCTCGCCCGCCAGTACCACAAGCTGACCGGGAATCCGAACAAGACGAAGCTGATCGCCCGCGAGGTCGCCTACCACGGCACGAGTCTCGGGGCGCTCTCGGCGACCGGGATCACGAGCCTGCGCCAGCCGTTCGAGCCGCTCACCCCCGGCGGGTGCCACGTGGTCAACACCAACACCTACCGGATGCCTTCCGGCTTCGTCGTCGCGGACCTGGTCGAGGCGATCGCCGCCCGGATCGAGTTCGAAGGCCCGGACACCGTGGCCGCCGTGATCCTCGAGCCCGTGCAGAACGCCGGCGGCTGCTTCGTGCCGCCCGAGGGCTACTTCCAGCGCGTGCGGGAGATCTGCGACGAGTACAACGTGGTGATGATCTCCGACGAGGTCATCTGCTCCTGGGGTCGCCTCGGTGAGTGGTTTGGCGCCCAGCGCTACGACTACCAGCCGGACATCATCACCACTGCCAAGGGCCTGACCAGCGCCTATGCGCCGATGGGGGCGGTGATCGCCTCCGACCGCATCGCCGAGCCGTTCATGGACGGCGCCAACAGCTTCACGCATGGGTTCACGTTCGGTGGGCACCCTGTGTGCGCCGCCGTCGCCCTGGCCAACATCGCCGCGTTCGAGCGCGAGGGCATCCTCGAGCACGTGCGCGAGAACGAGGGTCCGTTCCGGGCCATGCTCGAGTCGCTGCGCGACATCGCGATCGTCGGCGACGTCCGCGGAGCCGGGTACTTCCAGGCGATCGAGCTGGTCAAGGACAGGACGACTCACGAGTCGTTCAGCGACGCCGAGTCCGAGATGCTGCTGCGAGGCTTCCTGTCCGTGGAGCTGTACCGGCGTGGCCTGATCTGCCGGGCGGATGATCGTGGCGATCCGGTGATCCAGCTCTCGCCGCCGTTGATCAGCGGTCCCCAGCAGTTCGAGGAGATCGAGGCCGTGCTCAGGCCGGTGCTGGACGAGGCGACCGAGCGAATGCACGTCCACCGGGACTAGACGCGGGATGCTGACCGTCCGAGAGCTCCTCCGGGACCTTGATGTTCGCGTGCTCGCGGGCGAGCCGGGCCTCGAGCTGCCGGTGCGCTGGGTCCACATCACCGAGCTGCTCGACCCCACTCCGTGGCTGTCAGGTGGGGAGCTGCTGCTGACCACCGGGATGCAGCTCGACACCGTCGAGCACCAGCGTGAGTTCGTCACCCGCCTGGCCGATCACCAGCTCGCCGGGCTCGGGGTGGGCACCGGGTTCATGCACTCGGAGATCCCCGCCACCGTGCTGGAGGTGGCGGCCGAACGCGACTTCCCGGTCTTCGAGGTCCCGTACGAGCTGCCGTTCATCGCGGTCACCGAAGCCGCGTTCACGCAGCTGGTCAACGAGCAGTATGCGGTTCTGCGCCGGGCCCTGGCCGCCCACGAGCGGCTCGAGCGGATCGTGCTCTCCGAGCGGGGGCTCGATGCATTGGTCGGCACGCTCTCGACCCTGATCGGGGGCGCCGTGTTCGTGTTCGACGGCCGCGGTGAGCCGCTCGTGCAGCGCATGTTCCGTCGCGAGCTCGACGCAGACGATCTTGCGGCGCTGGAGGCCGAGGTGCGCGAGCGCGCGGGCCGGCGTGACGGGCGGGCATTCGTCCCGTCACTCGCCGAGGAGGGCAACCGGGGTTTGGCGCTGCCCGTTGCCGCCGACGGGGTGCCGCGGCACGGCAATGACGACAGCCGAGCGCCCGAAGCATGGCTGATCGCCCTGAAGGACAGCGGCCCGCTGTCGGACTTCGACCGGCTCACCCTCCATCAGGCGGTGACGATCGTGGCCCTGGAGCTGCTGCGGGGGCGCGTGGCCGATGACACCGAGCGGCGGCTCGCCGGTGACGTGCTGGCGGCCGTGGTGAGCGGCGAGCTGAGCGGCCCCGAGCTGGCCCGGCGCCTGGAGCCGTTCGGCCTCTCGAGCCGGGTCGCGGCGATCGTGATCGAGCGCCCCAACGACGGACGCGGCCCGGCCGCGCCTGTCGAGGCGGCACTGGCCGCCGCGCTCCGGGAGGAATCCACCCCGGGCCTGGTCGCGTCGAGCGGCTCGCTGACCTGTGCGTTGGTGGCGGGCCTGCCCGAGGAGGAGCTGTTCGGCGTCACCGAGCGGGTGGGCGCGCGCCTCGCTTCGGACCTGGGTTCAGCGCCGGCGCTCGGACTCGGGCGCGCCGTCGACGGCGCCGTGGCCAGGCGGAGCTTCCATGAGGCCCGCTGCGCGCTCGAGGCGCTGGCACTCGGGTTCCACGGTAACGGAAACGGGGCCGGGCCCCATGTCGCTGGGCCGCGGATCGCCACCTATCGGGACCTCGGCTCGTTCCAGCTGCTGCTGTCGCTGCAGGACGACGAGGCGCTCCGGCTCTTCTGCGATTCGATCCTCGGTCCGATCGAGGCGAGTGAGGGCCACTACGGGGGCGAGCTGATGCGCTCGCTCGAGGCCTTCATCGAGGAGAACGGCCAGTGGGAGAGAGCTGCGCGCAGGCTCTATTGCCACCGGCACACGCTGCGTTACCGAATCCGAAGAGTCGAGGAGCTGACCGGGCGCAACCTGCAGAGTGCGCGCGACCGGATCGAGTTCTGGCTCGCCTTGCGCGGAAGGGAGCTCGTGTCGTGAAAGTAGGCGTCCCCACCGAGGTCAAGAAGGACGAGTACCGGGTCGCGCTGACCCCGGCCGGTGTGCGTGAGCTGGTCGACGCAGGCCACGAGGTCCACGTCCAGAGCGGCGCGGGCGTGGGCTCGGCGATCGAGGATGAGGAATATGCGGCACAGGGCGCGTCGATCGTCCCTGACGCCGAGGCCGTGTTCGAGGCCGGCGAGCTGATCGTCAAGGTCAAGGAGCCCCAGCCGGCCGAGGTCGCCCGGCTCGAGCCGCGCCATACGCTCTTCACCTACCTGCATCTGGCCGCCGATGCCGAGCTGACCCGCGGCCTGATGGCCTCGGGAGCGACCTGCATCGCCTATGAGACGGTGGAGGACGCGCGGGGACGGCTGCCGCTGCTGGCGCCTATGTCCGAGGTGGCCGGCAAGATCGCCACCCAGGCCGGGGCGTTCATGCTCGAGAAGCCGCTCGGCGGACGCGGCATTCTGCTCGGCGGAGTCCCCGGCGTGACCGCCGCCAACGTGATGATCATCGGCGGCGGGGTCGTGGGCATGAACGCCGCCTTCATCGCGCTGGGCATGGAGGCCACGGTGTACGTATTCGACCGCAGCATCGACCGCCTCCGCGAGCTCGACATCGCCTTCGGCGGCCGTGCCGACACCTGCTTTGCATCCACCCTTGAGATCGAGCAGCGACTCCCGCACGCGGACCTGGTGATCGGCGCCGTGCTCGTGCACGGCGCCCGCGCGCCGCACGTGGTGACCCGCGCGCAGCTCGGCCTGATGAAGCGCCAGGCCGTGCTGGTGGACGTCTCGATCGACCAGGGCGGCTGCTTCGAGACCTCCCGGCCGACCACCCATTCCGATCCCACCTACGAGGTCGACGGGATCACCCACTACTGCGTGACCAACATGCCGGGCGCGGTCCCGATCACCTCCACCTACGCGCTCACCAACGCGACCATGCCCTACGTGGTGCAGCTCGCCAACGCGGGTGTCCGCGCGGCAGTGGCCGCCAGTCCCGAGCTCAGGCCGGGCGTCAACGTGGCCGCCGGCCAGGTCACGTACGCGCCGGTGGCCGACGCCGTCGGCGTCCCGCACGTGTCCTTCCAGGAGGCCATGGGCTCGGCCGTGGGAGCGGCCTGAGCCAGGGCAGGGGTGGCCCGAGCGACCACCCCTGCTACCCTTCCGCGTCGCATGCCGACTACCAGCCAATTGATCCGCAAGGGCCGCAACGCGCCGAAGAAGAAGCTCGCCACACCGGGCCTCAAATCCGGCAAGGGCCGCAAGAAGAAGGTCGCCGCTCCGCAGCGACGCGGGGTCTGCACGCGCGTCTACACGACGACGCCGAAGAAGCCCAACTCCGCGTTGCGCAAGGTCGCCCGTGTGAGGCTGACCAACGGGATGGAGGTCGGCGCCTACATCCCCGGCGAGGGACACAACCTTCAGGAGCACTCCGTCGTCCTCGTGCGCGGCGGACGAGTCAAGGATCTCCCCGGGTTCCGGTACAAGGTGATCCGCGGCACGCTCGACGCCGCCGGCGTCGGTGACCGCAAGAAGGCTCGCTCGCAGTACGGCGTGAAGGCGAAGTAGCGCTCATGCCGCGCCGCGCAGCCGCTCAGATCCGGCCTGTCGAGCCCGATCCCGTTCACCGCAACCGCCTTGTCCAGCAGGTGGTCAACAAGGTCATGCTCGACGGCAAGAAGTCGACCGCCGAGAAGATCGTCTACGACGCTCTGGCGATCCTCGGAGAGCGCAGCGGCAAGAACCCGGTCGAGCAGCTCGAGGCCGGCGTCAAGGCCCTCACCCCGGTGCTCGAGGTCCGCTCGCGCCGCGTCGGTGGCGCCACCTACCAGGTTCCCGTCGAGGTGCCGGCCCGCCGGGCCCGCACCCTGGCGGTTCGCTGGCTGGTCGGCTTTGCCCGCGCGCGCCGCGAGAAGACGATGGCCCAGCGGCTCGCCCACGAGCTCCTCGACGCCCAGCAGCAGCAGGGCGCCGCTTTCAAGCGCAAGGACGACATCTACCGCATGGCGCAGGCCAACAAGGCCTTCGCCCACTACCGCTGGTAGAGGCTTCGCCGGCGGGTTGCGCCGGCTGACGTACCTGGCTTGTGTAGCTGTTCTCACTGCTCTCTCGGTGCGCGCGATCTGCGCGGCCGGTAACGGCGGCTGGGATGGGTTGTTGGCTCGCCGCGCTTGGAGGAACGCCTGGATGTCACAGAGGGTGGTCGGACCTGCTTAGCGCGCCAAACCATGCAGCTCTGGATCCTCCTTGGCCACCTAAGCAGGTGTGGCACGCTTAGATGGCCAAGGAGGATCCTGAAGAGCGAGGTTTGTCCCAGTGTGCACGCTAGAAAATGGCGTGTTGGCGCCGGGCGCACGCCAACGGGCGCGGCGCCCTACCCCGCCCCGACCCGCCCGACCTCGTCGCGGACCGCGGGCAGGAACGCGCTCTGGGGACCGTTGCGGCCGGAGCGGGTCGCGGCCGCGGCGCGGGCGCCCGACGCGCCCGCACTCGCGGCCCTCGCGGTGGCGGCAGCCGGGCGGTAGGTGGCGTTCCAGTTGGGGGTCGTGACCGCGAGCGCGAGCAGCGCCGGCCAGGTGACGGCGCCGATGATCCCGGTCGGCTGGATCGCCTTCGCACTCTGGAACGCCTTCACGGCTGAGGCGGTGGCGTTCCCGAAGCTGCCATCGACGGGGATGTTGGCGCCGGCCGCGACCAGGTGCTCCTGCGCCCAGACGACCAGGTCGCCCTGGGAGCCGTTGCTGAGGGTCGGGTAGCCCGGTGCGGGGCTGGGCGGTGCGAGCGGCTGGATCGGTGAGCCGACCGCGTTGAAGCCGCCGCTGGTTGCCTCCTGCCAGTCCCACCAGCTGACGCCGGTGGCTCCGTAGGCGGCGGCGTCCTGGCGGAAGCGCAGCACCGCCGAGGCGGGCGGGTTGTTGTAGATCTGCCCGAGTGGGTAGATCGGCGCCCCGTAGACCCGGTTCAGCGGCCAGGTGTGCGCGTACACGGCGTCCGGCGACACGCCGATGTCCTGCCAGTACATCTGCGGGAGGTTGTACTGGGCGCCGCCCGGGCCCAGGAACACCGAGTAGGGGAAGGCCGGGTGGTAGTCGACGTAGGGGAAGCCGGCCAGGCCCACCGGATAGGCGGGACCGAGTCCCTGGCGCAGTGCCTGCACGTACTGCTGGGCCTGGGCGTACTTGCCCTCGTACTCGCTCTCGGCGTCGATCACCAGGCAGTCGGCGCCGTTGCGGGCGGACTGGATTCCGACCTGCGCCTCGGCCAGCGGGCTGTTGCCGTACACGTACTGCCAGGCACACACGTGCAGGCCCTGGGCCTTGAGCGCGGCCACCGTGGCGGGGGAGAACTGGGCCCAGGTGCTGCCGCCGTCGCCGCTCTTGACGAACGCGGTCTTGATCCCGTATGCGGCCGCCTGACGGCCGATCGCGACCGGGTCCCCGCCCTGGGATGCGCTCAGGTACCAGATCCACATGCCGGTCCCGTTGAGAACGCTCGAGCCCGCCACGACCGGAGGTGGTGTGACGGGCGGCCTCACCGGCGCCGGCGGGCGCCTGACCGTGATCGTGATCCCGTTCGACTTCGCGCTCCCGGGCGAGATGAGCCTGAGCGTGCCGCTGATCGCATCGGACGGGACGTTGACCCGCATCCTGGTCGAGCGCACGAGCTTGCCGATCACCGATCGGGTCCAGTGGCGGCTCCCGTCCCGGGCCGGGAACAGGATCCGGGTCCGGGCGAGCAGGCCGTGGGCCCCGACCTCGAGCTCGCCGGTGCGCACGACCACGACCGGCGAGCCGGCGTGGCAGGGGAGTGCGGTGCGGATGCAGCGCACCCACACCAGCGTCGGGCGCACGACCCTCGCGCTCGCCGCGGGAACCACGAGCGCGCAGAGCGCGCCGGCGCAGGCCACGGCCGCGAGCAATGCGGCGATCCTTCTCGGGTGTCGAGCGGGCCTCATGTGACCTGGTAACCCAGACTGTCAAGCCGGTCAAGGGTCGCTGCCAGCGCCTGCGTCGCGCCGGCCACCTCGGCGCCGGCGACGGTGTAATCGATCAGGTCGCCACCGCTCCCGATCAGCTCCTTCATGCTCGGGCCGTCCACCAGGCGCATGGCGATGAACAGGCCGTAGCCGGACTCACCGGTTTCGTACACGGGAACGATGTGCGGGTCCGCGGGCGTCGCCTGCAGCACCGCCTCGCGCCGGAAGCGCTTGTTGAACGCCTCATCCTGGCTGAGGTTCGCCGACAGCACCTTCAATGCAACCACTCGGCCGCGCGATAGTTGCGTAGCCAGGTAGACGGTGCCCATCCGCCGAAGGCCAGGTGGCCGTCGATCCGGAAGCCGGCGATCCGAGTGCCCGGCTCGAGCATCACGGACCTCCGCAGGAGCGCCCCACGTCGCACAGCGGGCGGCCGGGTCACAGAGCGCCCGCGACCGGCGGGTAAAGAACGCGAGGGCGCCCCGCCGCACGGGACCGGGGGCTGCGACGGGGCAACCCTCGCGTCTGTTGGAATGTATCGGCCCCAGCCTGAGATTGGTAACGCCCCTGACGTCAGATGGGCAAATAGACGAGCGACTGGTTGGCCGGCATGTCAGGAGCTCGGTGGCACGGAGGGCACGCCCGCCTGGGCTGTGCGTCGCTTGGCCGGGGGCGGCCCGCCGAGCAGCAGCCCGAGCCCGGTGCTCATCACGAGCAGGGCCGCTCCCAGCGTCTCGAGGTAGAGACCCGCCTGCGGGGTCGAGCTCGCGTTCGCGAAGCGCGCCGACCCGAGGCCGATCAGACCGGACGCATGCGCGTCGGGCAGATCGCCGGCCAGCGCGATCACGAGCGTCAGCAGCCCGAGCGCGCCGATCGCGACGAGCGCCGGGCGGCTGCCGTGGCGCCAGGCTCCATACGTGAGCAGGGCGGCCAGGATCGCGATCGGGATCAGCGCGTAGGCATGATGCGAGCCGGCCGACACGGACTGGATGGGATGGCCGCTCGTCGCGGTGCGGACGCTGAACAGGGTGCTGAGCTCGGCCACGACGAGCAGCAGCGACCCGATCAGGCCACCGGCGAGCACCACCGTGGGGACCGAATTTCCGATCTTGGCCAGACCCCCGGAGGCCCCGGGGGCTCTGCTATATTCGGGCTTCGCCTCGGGCGGCGTCGCGTTCACCTGTGCTCGCTGCCGCGCGCGGAAGATCCAAGCGATGGAGACGTCGACCTACTAGACAAACGCCCGCCCTCGACAGCCGCGTCGTGAACGGGCCCCGTGGGCCCTTTTTCATGTCCGCGGCGAACACCGGCAACCACCTCAGAAGAAACCACTTTCATGCCTCGCACGATTTCGCTCGAAAAGACTCGCAACATCGGGATCATGGCTCACATCGACGCCGGTAAGACGACGACGACCGAGCGCATCCTCTATTACACAGGGCGGACCTACAAGATGGGGGAGGTTCACGAGGGCGCCGCCGTGATGGACTGGATGGAGCAGGAGCAGGAGCGCGGCATCACGATCACCTCGGCGGCCACCACGGCGGAGTGGAAGGGCCACCGGATCAACATCATCGACACGCCAGGGCACGTCGACTTCACGGTCGAGGTCGAGCGCTCGCTGCGCGTGCTCGACGGCGCGATCGCCCTGTTCGACTCGGTCGCCGGCGTCGAGCCCCAGTCCGAGACCGTCTGGCGCCAGGCCGACAAGTACCACGTGCCGCGCATCGCGTACATCAACAAGATGGACCGGATCGGAGCCGACTTCGACCGCGGCGTGCAGACGATGATCGACCGCCTCGGGGCTCATCCGGTCCCGATTCAGCTCCCGATCGGCGCCGAGGGCGACTTCGCCGGTCTGATCGATCTGGTCGAGAACCACGCGATCATCTACAACGACGAGCTGGGCAAGGAGCAGGAGATCATCGAGATCCCGGCCGAGCTCGCCGATCAGGCGGCGGACGCGCGCGAGCATCTGCTCGAGGAGGTCTCCCATTACGACGACGGACTCGTCGAGATGATCCTCGAGGAGCACGAGATCTCTCCCCAGCGGCTCAAGCAGGCGATCCGCACGGCCACGCTGAGCAACGAGATGACCCCGGTCCTGTGCGGCTCGAGCTTCAAGAACAAAGGTGTGCAGCCGCTGCTCGACGCCGTCATCGACTACCTGCCGAGCCCGCTCGACGTCCCTCCGGTGGAGGGCATCGAGCCCGACAGGTCCTCGGGGAACGGCGGGCGCCCCGCGCACCGGGAGGCCTCCGATGACGCTCCGTTCGCGGCGCTCGCGTTCAAGATCATGGCCGACCCCTACGTCGGCAAGCTGACCTATTTCCGCGTCTACTCGGGCAAGCTCGCCGCCGGCTCTCGCGTGCTGAACGTGAGCACCGGGCGCACGGAGCGCGTCGGCCGGATCCTGATGATGCACGCCAATGAGCGGGCGGAGCTGCACGAGGTCTACGCCGGCGACATCGCCGCCGGTGTCGGCATCAAGCAGGTCGCCACCGGCGACACGCTCGCCGCCCCCGACAAGCCGATCAAGCTCGAGACGATCGTGTTCCCCGAACCGGTGATCAAGGTGGCGATTGAGCCCAAGACGAAGGCCGACCAGGAGAAGATGTCGATCGCTCTGGCGCGCCTCGCCGAGGAGGACCCGACGTTCCAGGTCCGCACCAACGAGGAGACCGGGCAGACCGAGATCTCCGGCATGGGCGAGCTGCACCTCGAGGTGCTGGTCGACCGCATGCTGCGCGAGTTCAAGGTCGACGCCAACGTCGGCCGCCCCCAGGTCTCCTACCGCGAGACGATCCGCGGGACGGCCGACAAGGTCGAGGGCCGGTTCGTCCGCCAGACGGGCGGCTCGGGCCAGTACGGAATCGTCTACATCAACGTCGAGCCGGCGCCGGGCGAGGGATTCGACTTCGTCAACAAGGTTCGTGGCGGCTCGATTCCGACCGAGTTCATCCCGGCGGTCGAGAAGGGCATCGAGGGGGCCATGGACAACGGCCCCCGCGCCGGCTATCCGATGGTCGACGTGCGGGTCACGCTCACCGACGGTAAGTACCACGACACGGACTCGTCCGAGATCGCGTTCCGGGTCGCGGGCTCCCTGGCCCTCAAGGCCGCCGTGCAGCGGGCCAAGCCGGTCCTGCTCGAGCCCGTGTTCGCAGTCGAGGTGGTCACGCCCGAGGAGTTCATGGGCGAGGTGATCGGCGATCTGAACCGGCGCCGCGGCCACGTCCATGGGATGGAGCAGCGCGGCAACGCGCAGGTCGTCTCGGCCGACGTCCCGCTGGCGGAGATGTTCGGGTACGCGACCGACGTGCGGTCCAACACCCAGGGCCGTGCCACCTACACGATGCAATTCGATCGCTACCAAGAAGTGCCCCCGAGCATCGCCGAGAAGATCGTCGGCGACCAGACGGGCACGTAGCAGCAGGACCAGACGGAACTGAGATAGATTGATTGGGTTCGCCCGCGGGGCGGACCACAACCACTGAGCAGAAGGAGCACACCAAAGTGGCGAAGGCCAAGTTCGAGCGCGATAAGCCCCATGTCAACGTCGGCACCATCGGTCACATCGACCATGGCAAGACGACGCTGACGGCCGCCATCACAAAGGTGCTCGCCCAAAAGTTCGGTGGCACCGAGGTGCGGTCGTTCGATTCGATTGACAATGCTCCCGAGGAGAAGGCCCGCGGGATCACGATCGCGACGTCTCACGTCGAGTACCAGACGGAGAACCGCCATTACGCCCACGTGGACTGCCCGGGCCACGCGGACTACGTCAAGAACATGATCACCGGCGCTGCCCAGATGGACGGCGCGATCCTGGTCGTGTCCGCGGCGGACGGCGCGATGCCGCAGACCCGCGAGCACATCCTGCTCGCGCGTCAGGTCGGCGTGCCCTACATCGTCGTGTTCCTCAACAAGGCGGACATGGTCGACGACCCCGAGCTGCTCGAGCTCGTGGAGGTCGAGATCCGCGACCTGCTCTCCGAGTACGAGTTCCCCGGGGACGACATCCCGTTCGTGATCGGGTCGGCGCTGAAGGCGCTCGAGGGCGACGCCGAGTACGAGGCCAAGATCCTCGAGCTCGCCGACGCGCTCGACACGTACATCCCCGAGCCCGTACGCGACCTGGACAAGCCGTTCCTGATGCCGGTCGAGGACGTGTTCTCGATCACCGGTCGCGGCACCGTCGCCACCGGGCGCGTCGAGCAGGGCATCATCAAGACCGGCGAGACGGTCGAGATCGTCGGGATCAAGAACACCACCACCACCGTCGTGACGGGCGTGGAGATGTTCCGCAAGATCCTCGACGAGGGCCGGGCCGGCGACAACGTCGGCTGCCTGCTGCGCGGGACCAAGCGTGAGGACATCGAGCGCGGGCAGGTGCTCTGCAAGCCGGGCTCGATCACGCCGCACACGCAGTTCAAGGCCGAGGTCTACGTGCTCAAGAAGGAGGAGGGCGGCCGTCACACGCCGTTCTTCACGGGCTACCGCCCGCAGTTCTACTTCCGCACCACGGACGTCACCGGCGTGGCGAACCTCCCCGAAGGCACAGAGATGGTCATGCCCGGCGACAACGTCCAGATGGAGATCGAGCTGATCCAGCCGATCGCCATGGACCATGGCCTGCGCTTCGCGATCCGCGAGGGTGGCCGTACGGTCGGCTCGGGCGTGGTGACCGAAGTCATCAACTAGTAGGAGGAGGCGGCGTGGGCCTACGGCCCCGCCGCCGTTTTTTCCAGCAGATACGACAAGCAGGGGCGGGTCCCGAACCCGGGGACTCGCCCTCAACACTGAAAAGACCCAGCCTTAATGGCAACCATCGCCCAAAACAAGATCCGCATTCGCCTGAAGTCCTACGACCATACGGCGATCGAGACAGCGGCCAAGGAGATCGTCGAGACGGCGACGCGCACCGGCGCGACCGTGTCCGGCCCCGTGCCGCTGCCCACGGAGAAGAACGTCTACTGCGTGATCCGCTCGCCGTTCAAGGACAAGGACTCGCGCGAGCACTTCGAGATTCGCACGCACAAGCGACTCATCGACATCCACCAGCCAACGCCGAAGACGGTCGACTCGCTCCAGCGACTCGATCACCTGCCGGCCGGGGTGGACATCGAGATCCGCTTGGCCTCCTAGGAGCCGAGATGCCAGCGATTCTCGCCAAGAAGCTCGGTATGACCCAGCGGTTCCTCGATGACGGACGGGTCGAGCGCGTCACCGTCCTCGAGGCCGGCCCGTGCCCCGTGACCGCGATCCGGACCAAGGAGCGCGACGGCTACGAGGCCGTGCAGCTGGCCTTCGGCCAGTGCAAACAGAAGGTGCTGACCCGGGCCGAGCTCGGGCACCTCAAGAAGGCCGATGCTTCCGCCCACCGTCACCTGGTCGAGTTCCGCGACGAGGCCGGTGAGCTGCTCGTCGGCGAGACCGTGACCGTGGAGGCATTCGAGCCCGGTCACAAGGTCAAGATCTCCGGCAAGTCCAAGGGCAAGGGCTTCCAGGGCACGATCAAGCGCCACAACTTCGCCAGCGGTCCCAAGTCCCACGGCTCGCACAACGTGCGCGCGCCCGGATCGATCGGCGCGTCGGCGACTCCCTCGCGCGTGTTCAAGGGCATCCGCGGGCCCGGGCGCATGGGCGGCGGGCGCATCACGCAGCGCGGGCTGACCGTCGTCGAGGTGATCCCGAGGCAGAACCTGCTGCTCGTCCGCGGCGCGGTCCCCGGCCCCAAGGGCGGAACCGTGGAGGTGCGGACCGATGGCTAGATCCGCTCCCAAGCTCGGCGGCGGCACCGTCGCCCTCGACGTGGCCGCGTTCGAGGCCAGGTTCAACATGCCCCTCGTGCACGAGTCGGTGCGCGCCGAGCTGAACGCTCGCCGGCGCGGGACCGCCTCGACCCTGACGCGCGGGAAGGTCTCGGGCGGCGGCGCAAAGCCGTGGCGCCAGAAGGGCACGGGGCGCGCTCGTGCGGGATCGTCGCGCTCGCCCGTGTGGACCGGAGGCGGCGTCGTGTTCGGCCCCACCCCGCGCGACTACGTCGTCAAGGTCAACCGCAAGGCGCGCCGCGCCGCGCTGCGCAGCGCGCTCTCCGTCCACGCCGAGCGCGAGTCGCTGGCCGTGTTCGACGCCGGGGCGTTCTCCGAGCCCTCGACCAAGCAGGCCGCCACGCTGCTGCGCGATTGGGGAGCCGCCGGTCCGACGCTGGTGGTGCTCGCCGACGCCGAGGCTGCCGCCGGCAAGTCGTTCCGCAACATCGACCGCCTGACCGTGCTGCCGGCCTCCAACGCGGGCGTCGCCGACGTGCTCGGCGCCGCGTGGCTGCTGATCTCCGAGGCGGCTCTCGACGAGCTGACCGCACGAGCGACGGCCCATGGGCCCGCCGCGGAGGAGACCAGCTGATGGATCCGAGTCAGGTCATCATCCGCCCGGTCGTCTCCGAGAAGACGTTCGTGCTGGCCGAGACGGGGAAGTACACCTTTCGCGTTCACGACCGCGCCCACAAGACCCAGATCCGCCAGGCGGTCGAGGAGCTGTTCGACGTCAAGGTGGTCGAGGTCCGGACCGCTTCGGTGAAGTCGAAGCCCAAGCGCCGCGGCAACATCGCCGGCCGCACGCGGCGCTGGAAGAAGGCCATCGTCCAGGTCCGTGAGGGCGACACGATCCCCATCTTCCAAGGCCTGGAGGGCTCAGAGTAATGCCGATCCGGAAGCCGAAGCCCACCAGCCCCGGGCGCCGATTCGTCACCTATCCCGATTTCGCCGAGATCACCCGGTCACAGCCGGAGAAGTCGCTGACCGAGGGATTGAAGAAGTCCGGCGGGCGCAACTCCAACGGGCGCAAGACCGCTCGGCACCGCGGCGGCGGAGCCAAGCGCCTGTACCGCACGGTCGACTTCAAGCGGCTCAAGGACGGGGTGCCGGCCAAGGTGGCGCAGATCGAGTACGACCCCAACCGCACCGCCTACATCGCGCTGCTGCACTACGCCGACGGCGAGAAGCGCTACATCCTGGCTCCGCAGCGGCTGCGTGTGGGCGCCACCGTGGAGTCTGGTCCCGGCGCCGACATCCGCGTCGGAAACAGCCTGCCGCTGGCGAACATGCCGGCCGGTACCGTGGTCCACAACGTCGAGCTGAATCCGGGGCGCGGCGGCCAGCTCGGCCGCTCCGCCGGGACCAGCATCCAGCTGCTGGCCAAGGAGGGCGACTACGTGACGCTCCGCCTGCCCTCCGGCGAGATGCGCATGGTCCGCGCCGAGTGCCGCGCGACCGTCGGCACGATCGGCAACGCGGAGCACCAGAACGTGAAGATCGGGAAGGCGGGACGCAAGCGCCACATGGGCGTGCGTCCCCAGACGCGAGGCACCGCGATGAACCCGGTCGACCATCCCCACGGCGGCGGCGAGGGCTCGACGACTGCCGGACGCCACCCGGTCACCCCGTGGGGCGTCCCGACGCTCGGCTACCGCACCCGAAAGAAGGGCAAGCAGTCTGACCAATACATCGTGCGCGGGCGAAGAAGAGGTAAGAAGCGATGAGCCGATCGAGCAAGAAGGGACCGTGGGTGCAGGAGCGACTGATGTCGCGGATCGAGTCGATGAACTCCTCAGGCGAGAAGCGCATGATCAAGACCTGGTCGCGCACCTCCACGATCTTCCCCGAGATGGTCGGGCACACGATCGCCGTGCACGACGGCCGCAAGCACGTGCCCGTGTTCATCTCCGAATCGATGGTCGGTCACAAGCTCGGCGAATTTGCGCCGACGCGGCTGTATCGCGGACATGCAGGCACCGGTAAGAGACGATGACGCCCGATCTCGAGAATTCAGAAGAAGAGCCCAAGAGGCGGCTGACTCGGCGGCGCTCGAAGGCGGCTGCGTCCGAGGACGTGACCGCGTCGGAAGCCACCCGAACGGCTTCCGACGCGGCCTCGATCTCGGATGATCAGTCGTCTGAGCCCGACGAGGCTGCGGAGCCCGTCGCCGCATCTGAAGACGTCGACACCCAGGCTGAGGAGAAGCTCGCGCCCGAGCCTGCCACTGCTCCTGCGCCGGCCGCTGAGAAGCCGAAGCGGGCTCGGCGGGGTGGGAAGGCGGCGGCGAAGCCTGCTCCGGCGCCGTCGCGGCGTCGCGCCGCGCGCGAGCCCGGTGCCCCGATCCCGGTGGTCAGGGCCCAGGCCAAGTACGTGCGCTCATCGCCGCGCAAGGCCCGGCTGGTATGCGACCACATCCGCGGAAAGACGGTTGAGGAAGCGCGAGCTATCCTGGCACTCACGCCGCGCGCCGTTGCGCGTGATTGGAGCAAGTTGCTCGAGTCCGCGGTAGCGAACGCGGAGCACAATCATGAGCTCGTCGGCGAGGACCTGTACGTGAAGTCGGTCCATGCCGATGACGGACCGACGATCAAGCGCTTCCGGCCGCGCGCGATGGGACGCGCGACCAAGATCCGCAAGCGCACAAGCCATTTGACGATTTTGCTCACGCCGAAGGAATAACCATGGGTCAGAAAGTTCATCCCGAAGGTCTGCGCGTGGGCTACATCCACGACTGGAAGTCGAACTGGTTCAACGAGAAGAACTTCTCCGACTACCTGCACGAGGACACGCAGATCCGCAACCACATCATCGGGCGGCTCTCGCACGCCGGTCTGTCGGACATCACGATCCGCAAGAACGCGACCGAGGTCGAGGTCAACATCCACACGGCTCGGCCGGGGATCGTAATCGGCAAGTCCGGATCCGAGGTCGACCAGCTTCGCCGTGATCTGCACCGGATCACGAGCAAGCAGGTCAAGGTCAACATCCTCGAGATCAAGCGCCCGGAGCTCGACGCGCGACTGGTCGCACAGTCGATCGCCGAGCAGCTTCAGAACCGTGTCGCCTTCCGCCGCGCGATGAAGCGTGCGCTCACCAGCGCGATCCGCTCGGGGGCCAAGGGCGTCAAGGTCCAGGTCTCCGGTCGCCTCGGCGGGGCGGAGATGGCGCGCACCGAGGGCTATTCGGACGGCCGCGTGCCGCTGCAGACCCTGCGGGCCGACATCGACTATGGGTTTCACGAGGCGCGCACCACATTCGGCCGGATCGGCGTCAAGTGCTGGATCAACAAGGGCGAGATCATGCCCGAGGGCTACACCGGCGCCGACCTGACGATCATGGACGAGCCCGCTCCTCAGGCGCCCGAGCGCGGCGGCCGTGACGGACGCAACCGCGACGGCCGCGGCCGTGGCGGTCCCGGCGGTCAGGGCGGCCGTGGCGGCGGTCCGGGTGGTCGTGGCGGCGGTCCGGGTGGTCGTGGCGGCGGTCCGGGTGGTCGTGGCGGCGGTCCGGGTGGTCG
>JADGPN010000033.1 GCA_017882465.1 Solirubrobacteraceae bacterium | reverse complement strand
CTTCCCCGGCAAGCCTTCCTCGCGCGCGGCGCGCGGCCATATGAGCGCCAGCCACGCCCGCTCAGCCCACGCGACGCCGGCAGGACCGGCGCGAAACGGCGGCTGGGGATGAGGATGCGCTCCGATCACGTGGCGGACGGAGCAGGCGGCGACTTTAGGGCGGTCAGGACCTCATGCACCGGAATCTAGCGTGCATAACATGCCAACCCTCGCCAGTCGAGGCCCCACATGGCGACCTAAGCGTGTCACGCATGGTCAATCGACCGTTGAGGCCGGGGGCGGGCGGGGGCGGGCACGTTAAGCATGCTTAAGCATGTTCAGGTCCGGTCCTCGTGCCCAGCAAGGCATTTCTTCCCTCCAGCATGAGGTTCCTCGGGCCCGGCCCGCCGCCCCACGCGGTCTGGAGGGCGCTCGTCGTGGCGGCCCCGCTCGCCCGGCGGCCCCGCCCGCCCGCCGGCCCCCGCCCTTCGGGCGCCGGCCTCAGCCCGCGGCCCGCTCAAGCGCCAGGGCGACTGCCGCCTGAGCTGAGGTCGCGGGTTCAATCCCGTCGATGGCCCACGTGTCAAGCCCGATCACCGGCACGCCGGTCTTGAGCGCGAGTGCCACCTCGGACAGCGTGCCGTAGGCCCCGCCCACGGCGATCACGGCGTCTGCGGCGCGGACGATCAGGCCGTTGCGCAGCTCTCCGAGGCCGGTCGGGATAGCCACAGCCACCCATTCGTTGGCCGCGCGGCGATCCGGGCCCGGCAGAATCCCCACGGTCACCCCGCCGCCCTGCGCCGCTCCACGGCAGGCGGCCGCCATCACCCCGCCGTGGCCGCCGCTGACCAGCACCGCCCCGGCCCGAGCCAGCGCGCCGCCGACCTCCTGCGCCGCGGCCTCCTGCGCAGGCGTGGCCTCGCCCGGCCCGACCACTGCGACGTACAGCGCCATGGGCCCCGGCACCTCTACCTCACGACGACGTTGACCAGCTTGTCCGGCACCACGATCACCTTGACCAGCTGGTGGCCGTCGACGTGGGCCTGGACGCCGCGGGCGTCCAGGCACAGGCGCTCGAGCTCCTCACGCGCGCCGCCCGACGGCGCCGTGACGCGATCGCGGACCTTGCCGTTGACCTGGCAGACGAGCTCGAACGTGTCGGCCTGGAGCATGTCCGGGTCGGCGTCGGGCCACGGCTGCTCCCACACGCGGCGCCCGGTCAGCCGCTCGTACACCTCGGCGCCCACGTGCGGCGCGAACGGGAACACGAGCGAGGCGGCGGTGGCGATCGCGAATCGCCGCGTGGCCGTGTCGCCGTCGGGGTTGCGGTCGATGTCGCGATAGATCTCGTTGACCAGCTCCATGATCGCCGCGATCGCCGTGTTGAAGGCAAAGCGGCCGCTCATGTCGCCGGTGACCTTGTCGATCGCCCAGTTGGCCTTGCGCACCAGCGCCAGCGCGTCGCCCTCGGGGCTCGGCGGCTGCCGGGCGGCGTTCGTCGCCGGCGCCTCGTCGGGACCGGGCGCCAGCTCATCGCCCACGCGCCACAGGCGCGCGAGGAAGCGATGCACGCCCTCGAGCGACTTCTCCGACCATGCGGCGTCCTGGTCGGGCGGCCCGATGAACAGGGCGTAGCAGCGCGCCGCATCCGCCCCGTAGCGCTCGACGATCGGCGCCGGCGAGACGACGTTCCCGGCCGACTTCGACATCTTCCCCCCGTCGGGCCCGAGGATCATGCCCTGGGTGAACAGCGCCGCGAACGGCTCCTGCACGTCGAGCAGCTCCATGTCCGCCAGCGCCTTGACGAAGAAGCGCGCGTACATCAGGTGCAGGATCGCGTGCTCGATGCCGCCGATGTACTGGTCGGCCGGCATCCACGCCCGCAGCACCTCGCGGTCCCAGGCCGCCTCGTCGTTGCGGGCGTCGCAGTAGCGCAGGAAGTACCAGCTCGAGTCGACGAAGGTGTCCATCGTGTCGGTCTCCCGGAGCGCGGGACCGCCGCAGATCGGGCACGTCGTGTTGACCCAGTCCTCGGCCGCGGCCAGCGGGGAGCGGCCGCGGGGCTGATAGTCCTCGACGTCGGGCAGCTCGACTGGCAGCTCGCTCTCGGGCACTGGGACCATTCCGTCGCGCTCGCAGTAGACGACCGGGATCGGGCAGCCCCAATAGCGCTGGCGCGAGACCAGCCAGTCGCGCAGCCGGTAGTTGACCGAGGCGTGTCCGATGCCCCGGCGCTCGAGCCAGGCGATGATCGCCTCCTTGCCCTCGACGGCGCCCAGGCCGGTGAACTCGCCCGAGTTGATCAGCCGCTCGGTCTCGCCATGGGCGACGAAGGCACGATCGTCGGGGGGCTCCTGGCCGTCCGCGGGCGCGATCACGTGGCGGATCGGCAGCCCGAACGCCTGGGCGAAGGCGAAGTCGCGCTCATCGTGCGCGGGCACGGCCATGATCGCGCCGGTGCCGTACTCCATCAGCACGTAGTCGGCCACGAACATCGGGATTTGCTCACCGGTGACGGGGTTGGTCACCGTGCGTCCCAGGGGCACGCCGGTCTTGGGCTTCTCGGTCGCGCCGCGCTCCTCGGCGGACTCGCTCAGCGAGCGGTTGACGTACTCGTGCACCTGCTGCTCATAGTCGGTGCCCGCGGCGAGCCGGAACACGTCGGGATGCTCGGGCGCCATCACGAAGAAGGTCGCGCCGAACAGCGTGTCGGGACGGGTGGTGAAGACCGGGTAGTCGATCCCCAGCTCCTCGTTGCGGAAGGTCACCTCGGCTCCGATGCTGCGCCCGATCCAGTTGCGTTGCATCGCTTTCACGTGCTCGGGCCAGTCGATCGTGTCGAGGTCGTCGAGCAGTCGGTCGGCGTAGTCGGTGATCCGGAGGAACCACTGCTCCAGCTGGCGCACCTCGACCTCGTGACCGCAGCGCTCGCAGCGCCCGTCGATCACCTGCTCGTTGGCCAGCACGGTCTGGTCGTTGGGGCACCAGTTGACAGCGGCTTCCTTGCGGTAGGCCAGGCCGCGCTCGAGCAGCTTGAGGAAGATCCACTGCGTCCAGCGGTAGTAGGTCGGCTCGTGGGTGGCGAACTCGCGCGACCAGTCGATCGAGATCCCCCACGAGCGAAACGCCCGCTGGAAGGCGGCGATCGATTCGTCCGTGGACTTGCGCGGATGGACGCCGGTGCGGATCGCGTGGTTCTCGGCCGGGAGACCGAACGCGTCGTAGCCCATCGGGTGAAGCACGCGGTGGCCGGTGCGGCGGTGGAAGTGGGCGATCGCGTCGCCGAGCGAGTAGTTCTTCAGGTGCCCGATGTGCGGCTCGCCGCTGGGGTAGGGCAGCATCTCGAGCACGTAGGACTTCGGGTGCCCCGCCGCGGCAGCCGCGGGGTCGTTCGAGACCTCCCACGTGTGCTCGTCAGCCCACACCTGCTGCCATTTGGGCTCGATCGTCTTGGGGTCATAGCGGCGCTCGGACATGCGTTCGCCTGAGGTTACTTTGTGCCGCTGATCGTGAGACCGCCGATCACGTGGGGGCCGCGGTGGCTTTCCCGCCTGGGCACACCGCCGCGGCGGTGGTGTTCTTGCGGCGCCGGATCGGACGCGCTCTACCATGACGGCGTGCCCGTAGACGAACAACGCCAGCCGCAGGATCCCGCTGCAGAGGGCCAGAATCCGGGCCTCGAGCGCGGCCGGGATCCGGTGCCTCGCGCTCCGGCTCCGGCGCCCTCGCCGGCCCGGCGCCGCGCGGCGGCCGGCGCGGCCGCCGCGGCGGACCACGTCGCCTCGATCGTGGCCGCGGCCGAAGAGGCGGCGGAGCGTCTGCGGGCCGAGGCCGAGCAACGCGTGCGCAACCGCATCGCCGAGGGCGAGCAGGCGGCCCAGAACCGCGTCCAGGCCGCCGAGGAGGAGGCGTCGGAGATCGTGCACTGGGCGCAGGAGGAGGCCGCCAAGGTCACCGAGGACGCGCGGGCCCACGCCGCCGAGGTCAAGCAGACGATCACCGGGGAGGCGCTGACGATCGTCGCCAAGGCACAGGACGAGGCCGCCCGCACCCGCAAGGTCGCCGAGGAGGCCAAGACGGCCGCGACCAGCGAGGCACTGACGATCGTCGTCAAGGCGCAGGACGATGCTGACTCGACGATCAAGCAGGCGAGCGACACGGCCGCCGTCACGCTCGAGGAGGCTCATAACCGCTCCCGGGAGCTGCTCAGCGAGGCTCGCCTGACCGCCGGCGACGTGCGGATCGAGGGCATGGAGCTGGTCGAGAACCTGCGTGAGATGGCCGACTCGCTGCGCGCCAACGCCGAGCGGCTGCTTCGCGACGTGCAGACGATCCACTCCCGCATGGTCGCCCAGATCGACCGCGTCGACGGCGGGGCGGGGCGATCGCCCTCCACTTCGGCGCGCCGGCGGGACCCTGAGCCGAGATCGCGCTCCCGCGACGTGCCCGCCGCCCCGGCCGACGGCGAGGTGCTCGACGTGCCGGAGTTCATCCCGCGCCAGTAGGGGCTTCGCCGGCGGGGCGTGTATTACCCTTGGCGGAGACATTCACCTTTCGAAGGGGCTATAGCTCAGTTGGGAGAGCGCGTGACTGGCAGTCACGAGGTCGCCGGTTCGAGCCCGGCTAGCTCCACTCGCAGGACCGACGCGATCCACTCGGATTGGCCGAGGAGAGGAACAGCCGCTCGATGACCCGGACCCGCGCCGGTGATCCGGCTCTCAGCGCCGAGGAGTTCAACCGCCTGTTCCGCTCACTGAGCGCGTGGGGCCGCTGGGGCGAGAACGATGAGCGCGGCGCGCTTCACCTGCTCACCCCCGACCGCGTCGCGGCCGCTGCCCGGCTGGTTCGCGAGGGCGTGACGGTGACCCTGAGCCTGCCGCTGAACACCGACCCCGGAATGCACAATCCACAGCCGGCGGTCCACTACATGACGGCCTCGAGCGGCACCGACATCGGATCCGGCTCGCTGCATTTCCTCAAGGACTTCGTCGGTGTCGACTACCACAACGACGGCCACACCCATATCGACGCGCTCTGCCACATCGCCTACGAGGGGCAGCTCTACAACGGCAGGCCGGAGGACGCGGTCACGGCCGGCGGAGCCCCGGCCGACGCGATCGACGTGCTCAAGGACGGGCTGATCGGGCGGGGTGTGCTGCTGGACATCCCCCGCGCCCGCGGGGAGCGCTGGCTCGAGCCCGGGGAGCACATCTACCGTGAGGACCTCGAGCAGGCCGAGCGCGAGCAGGACGTCGCCGTCGGTACGGGCGACATCCTGCTCGTCAACACGGGCCACGCTCGGCGCCTGCAGGAGCTCGGTCCGTGGGACACCGCGCACGCCAAGGCCGGGCTGCATCCCACCGCCCTGTCATTGATCGCCGAGCGGGGCGTCTCGGCGCTCGGCTCCGACGGCAACAGCGACACCGCGCCCAGCAGCACCGAGGGCATCGACTTCCCGATCCACGTGCTGGCCATCAACGCGATGGGCGTGCATCTGCTCGACTACCTCCAGTTCGAGGACCTGCGGGCCGCCTGCGAGCAGCGAGGGCGGTGGGAGTTCCTGTTCGCCGCCGCGCCGCTGCGGATCGTGGGCGGGACCGGCTCGCCGGTCAACCCGCTGGCCATCTTCTGAGCCTCGGGATCAGGCGCCGGCGGGCTGCGGCCGGGTGGAGTCCCACGCCGCCAGGCCGCCGACGAGGTCGAGCACGCGCTCAAATCCGGCCCGTTGTCGAAGCCGATTCGCTCCAGACGCATCGCCGCCTCGAGCTCGCGACCAGGCGGGACGTCGCCGCCTACGGGTGGGCGTACAGCGTCGCGATGCCGGGAGCGTGGCCGGCGTGGCGCATCCGGGCTATCGCCGTGGCCTCGTGCTTGAGGTAGCGATCGAGGAAGGCGATCGTGACCCGCTCGACGATCCCCAGCTGCGGCTGCTCGGTCGTGTAGGGCGGGAGGTGGGGTGCGCCGAGGAGTTGCAGCAGGTACTTCGGTCGCGCGGCGGCGTCGTAGAACTGAGCGGTCATGCCCGGCGGGTTGATGTCGTCGGCGGTGCCCTGGGTCGCGAGCAGCGGCGGTGAGCCAGGGGGAAACTCGAAGCCGCCGAGGCCCGGGATCTCGGCCCCGGAGAGGATCACCGCGGCCCGGATGCGGTGATCGCGGTCGGAGCGTTGATAGGCGGCGGCGAGGGCCGTGTCGCCGCCGTCGGACTGGCCTGAGACGGCGATCGCGTGGCGGTCGATCAGGCCGTGGCGCCAGCCGCGGCCCGCGGCGGCGGCCGTCAGCCGTGAGATCACGAAGCTCATGTCGCCCGGCTGGTTGACCATGTCGTTCTCGTTCGGACCTCCCGGGGCGCCGGGGTTCTCGAGCGGGAACACCGGAGCGGCCACGACGTAGCCGGCCCGCGCCCAGGCCCGCATCAGGGCGTTGTACGGGGCCGGGGTGACGTTGTAGCCGTGACCGAAGATCAGCAGCGGAAACGGAGCACCCCGGACGGCCGGAGGCGCGCCCAGCCGCTCGCCCCCCGAGGGAGAGCCGAAGGCGGGGTAGCGGACGTAGGTGATCAGCACGCGCGGCGCCGAGCTCCCGTCGGGGAGCTGGATCTGCCGGCTGGTGTCGACGAGGCGAACCACCCGCAGGCCGACCGCATAGGCCTTGGGCAGCGGTTTGGGAGGGGGCCGGACGGGCGCCGGCGCCACCGTGGCGGTCGACGTGGCCGTCGTGGCCGGCGGCGGCGCGGCCGGCACGGAGATGTTGGCCGAGGCCGCGTCCACGCTCGTCGGCGCGGAGGCGCCACCGCAGCCGGCGAGCGCGAGCGCCGCCGACGCACCTGCGATCAGGCCGCTGAGGGTCCTCGCGGAGATGGCCCAGTGATAGCACGGCGTGCGGCCGGTGCCGGGCTCAGCCGGCGCTGGAGGCGCTCAGCTGCCGTCGCCGGCCAGGGTCACCGGTGCCGCCGGCGCAACCAGCTGGGGCGCCACGCGGACGACCAGCGGCGTGCTCGCCTGAGCGCGATCCGAGGTCGCCACGGACGCGTTGCGCGCACCGGAGAGGGCGAACAGGATCAGCACCGCGCCGATCGCGAACACGGCCATCGGGAACGGCCGCAGCAGCGGGAAACGCTCGGCCAGCGGGACCCGCTCGGATGCGCCGGCGTGCCGCAGGGCCTGGGCGCGTGCTGTCGTTCGCTGCATGCCGACAGTCTGGCCCACGTCGCTAAGGCGTCGGCAAGGCCAACGCCAAGGATTCGATAAGACCGACATGAGAGGCGGCTCATGCCGGGCCCCACGCGGGGCGGGCGCGGGTCAGGGGCGCGAGCGCGAGCTACGGCTCAGGCGAGCCCGTGGGCTCCGCGCCGGAAGGTGGGTCGGAGGGCTTCAGGCTCTCTACGAGCGCCTCGGCCTTGGCGCCGGCCTTGGCGATCTTCTCCTCGTACTTGCCGCCGGTCTGCTGATTGACGGTGACCTGCGCCTTCTGCACCGCCGCCCTGATCTGGTCCTGGTGCTCGGCGGCAGCATCCTGGGCCTTCTTGGTCAGGTCTTTGAATGTGTCTCCGAATCCCATCACGTACCTCTGGTCAGCGTCTGCGGATCGAAAGTCATGTTAGTTGGGGTGGGGAGTTCGCGCTACGCTCGTCCGGATCATGGGCCTGGGCCTGTCGTTCAAGAGGGCGATCGTCGCCTCGGTGCTCGCGCTGGGTTCCCTGGCGCCGGTCTCGAGCGCCACGGCCCAGTCAGTCGGCGGCCGCCCGCTGGTGCTTGACGCCTATTCGCCGGCGCACACGCCCTTCACCCCGCCGGTCTCGAGCCGAGCCCCGCTGGCCCGGAACCACCTCTACGTCGCCACGGTTCGGGGCTCGGTCAGCTTCTACGAATCCGTCGACTACGTCGCCATCCAGGCCCCGTGGCACCGCATGTGCGGTGCGCCCCAGCGAGCGCCGATGTTCAGCTCCGCCGGCGGATCGGGCCAGGTCGGCAACGACGCGGAGTTCATCTTCGCGCTGCCGGTGGTCGGCCGCTCCTGTGCCACGACGAAGCTCCCGCGGCCGTACGCCAACTTCCAGGCGAACCTCGGGCAGGGCTGGAAGCATCCGAACCTGCTGAGCCGTCAGCCCCTGGTGAAGCCGACCCGATCGCACACGTATGCGTTCGCTCTCACCGGCACCGGCAGGCTGGTCTCCTTCCGCCTGATCGACACCGACACCCGCGACGACTACGGCAGCTTCCGCATCTACCTCCGCGGCGCCGTGAGCGGAGACTGCTCCGGCGGTGGGCCTGCGGCGTTCGGCCTCAGTCGCGCGGCCTGTATGGCGGCGACCGCCCACAGCCCGGCGGCTCCCCGTCTGCCGGCCGTCCCGAACGTCCTGGCTCTCGATCAGGCGCCCGTGGCCAGAGCGCTCCGCAGCTCGGACGTGCCGTCCGCCAACCAGGAGGTCCCCTCCGGAGCGCTGACCGTCTCCCAGTTCGCGGCCCTTGACAACACGGGCCGCTCGGGCGCCAGCGCGGAGACGAAGCTCCTGCGCACCCACGGGTTCCGCTCGGCTGCGATCAGCCAGTTCGCCGCGCCGGGACTCCCCAGCTTCACGTCCACAGCCGTGAAGCTGAGCTCGCCCCAGCAGGCGCTGGCCGCGCTCCAGGGAGAGGCCGGGCTGGCCGCCCGCACCCAGGCACCCGCGGGCGCTGCCGTCGTCGCCGGCCCCGACGCCAACGTGGCCCAGAGCGAGATCCTCACGTTCACGCCGACCGCCGGCGGCACCGGCGGCCTCGAGCTCCTGGCCAGCACCGGGGACTACCTCTACACGCTGAGGGTGGTGGCGAAGCCGGACACGGTCTCGCGCCTGGCCGATGAGCAGCTCCTGCGCATGCTCCTCGCGCGCGGCTGAGCCGTTTCAGGCGCTCTTCGTATCGAGGACCTGCAGCAGCTCGTGGGCCGCGAGCTCGATCTCCTTGTGGCGCCACTCGGCGGCCCGATACTGACACGCGATCAAGCGCATTCGATGCAGCTGCCGCAGATCCCCGTAGACCGAGTAGGAGGCCATCAGAGGCCGACCACTAGCTCCCCTGCCTCGCCGCCTCGAGCGCGGCCGGGGGATCGAGCGCGTGGTCGCCGCGGGCGAGCTCGAGCGCGCGATCGGCCAGCTCGACCGCCTCGGCTCCGCCGATGCTCTCGTCGCGCAGGGCGAGCGCGACCAGGACCTGACGCAGGAGCTCGGGGTTGGTCGTGTCCGGCGGCGGCCCGGCCGGCGGGAGTGCGCGCAGCGACGCGAGCAGCCTCGGAGCCGTATCGCCGCCGCCGAACGACAGCCGTCCCGGGTACTTGTCCGGGATCGTCACCGCGATGCCCCCGGTTGCGGGGTTGACCACGTTGATCTTGCTGCGCAGCCCCGAGCGCTCGAGCGCGAGCCGGTAGCCGGACAGCCGCAGATAGCCGATCTGGGCCGCCAGCTGGGTGAAGGAGGCCATTTCGGCGTCGTCACGCACGCGCTGGTGATGCAGCGAGAGCTGCGTGCCGGCATCGGGGAGGTTCGGGTCCGGATCGGGCGCGACGAGCAGGAATGCCTGCGGCCCGAGCCGCCCGGCGCCGACTCCGCCGACCTCGGCGAGCAGCTGGTACCCGCTCAGACCCAGCGCGCCGACGATGCCGGACGGGACAGGGTGGCTGGCCAGATGGCCGGGTGCGAAGGACATCAGTTGTCCAGCAATCCGCCGACGATGCCCCCGAGCAGGCTGCCGCCGCCCTCCCGAGCCGCTGCGCCGCCCTGGCCCGCCGGCGGGTGGTAGTACATGCTCTGCAGGCCGACGCGGCCGGGTCCGGTGAAGCGGTTGAAGACGAGGTTGCCGGCGCCGCCACCGAGCAGCCCGGTCTTGAAGCCGTAGACCTCCTGGGTCATCTGCACCGAGTGATCCCGGAACAGCCAGCCGCCGGGCTCGATGTCGATCGTCTCCCCCGCCTCGAGGCGTTTCTCGAACACGTTCCCGTACCCGTGCACCCAGACCACGCCCTCGTGGTCGGCGGCCATGAAATGGTCGACGAAGAAGCCGCCGCCGTACATCATGTTGGCGAAGCCCTTGATCCGGCCGTAGTCGTACTGGACGCCCCCGGTGGCGGCGAGGAACTGGTGCTCGCGGACCATGATCCCGTCGCCGGCCTGGAGGTGCAGCGCGACGATGTGGCCCGGCGCGTCACGGCTGAAGGCGATCTCGCCCGCCGACTGCGCCTCCAGCAGCAGCAGCGGCATGCCGCCGAACGCGCGCCGCTTGAGGCCCTTCTTGAGCGGATGCAGCCCGATCTGCAGGTTCGGGTACTTCCACAGCAACACGTGGTGCTCGAAGTAGATCGGCACCCGACCGTCGAGCGCCATGTGCAGGACGGGCACGAGCTCCCCCTCGAGACGGTAGTTGACCCCCGGCGCGGTGCCTTGCGTGATCTGGGTCGGCAGGATCTGCGGGGCTTCCGGCATCGTCGTGTCTCTCCGTGCGTCGCTGGCAATGGCAGGGCAGAGGCGACTGCGTCCGCGCCCAAGACCGAAACGCACGCTATCGCGAGTGGGCGTCGCCTGCATGCGTTCCTCGACGATCGTTACCCGGCGCAGGCACCGGCCGCAGAAGCCATGCAGGCCGACGGTCGCTCAGGCGGTGGGAGATAATCGCGCTGCATGCCGCAGATCTACGTCACCGGCCATCGCAACCCGGATACCGACTCGATCGCTTCGGCGATCGGCTATGCCGAGCTCAAGCAGCGACTCGATCCGAACAACGAGTACATTCCGGTCCGGCTCGGCGAGCTTAATGCCCAGACGCGCTGGGTGCTCGAGCGCAGCGGCGCTCCCGAGCCCGAGCTGCTGCCCCACGTGATGCTGCGCGCATCCGACGTCATGCGGACCTCCTTCCCGATCACCCGCCAGGACGAGCCGATCCGCGAGGCGGGCCTGGCGATGGCCCGGGCCAACCTCGACCTGGTGCCGATCGTGGACGACGACGGAGCGCTGGTGGGCGTGGTCACCGAGCGCGCGCTGGCCCGCCGTTACATCCGCGAGTCGCGCCAGACCTCGACGCTCCAGGAGGCGCCGACGTTCGTGCAAGCGGTCGTCGACGTGCTCGAGGGCGAGCTGGTCGCCGGCGAGGACAAGCAGCTCGCCGGCCGGGTCTGGGTGCACTCCATGGACCCCGGGTCCCCCAGCGGGATCTCGGACGGCGACGTGGTCGTGATCGGCAACCGCGCCGACGCGCAGCGCCTGGCCATCGAGCTCGGCGCCGCCCTGCTGGTGACCAGCAACGGGTCGAGGCCCACCGACGAAGTGCTCGCGCTTGCCCGCGAGCACGGCACCGCGGTGATCGTCTCCCCGCTCGACACCTACGTGTCGGGCCGCATGATCACGCTCGCCGCCCCCTGCAGCGCGTTCATGGAGAAGGACCCGCTGACCGTGACGCCCGACTATCTGATCGCCGACATCTCCGAGCAGATCAAGGACATCCACTATGGCACCGCGGTCGCGGTGGACAGCGAGGGGCTGCCGGTGGGGCTCCTGACCCGGTCCGATCTGGTCGGGCCGCATCCGCGCCGCGTGGTGCTGGTCGATCACGCCGAGATGGGCCAGAGCGTGGCCGGGGTCGAGACGGCGGAGATCGTCGAGATCCTCGACCATCACCACATCGGCTCGATCGAGACCCGGGTGCCGGTCCGGGCCACCTTCGATCCGGTCGGCTCCACCGCGACGCTGGTGATCGAGCGCTTCCGCCAGAACGGGATGGAGCCGAGCCGCACGACCGCGATGACGCTGCTGGGGGCGATCCTGTCCGACACGGTGATCCTGAACTCACCCACCACGACCGAGCGCGACCATTCGGTGATCGAGTACCTCGAGCGCGTGCTGGCGGTCGACGCGACCGAGTTCGGGCGCGAGATGTTCGAAGCCACGGCCGACGTGTCGGAGGTGAGCGCCCAGGAGATCATCACCCGGGACGCCAAGCAGTACCAGGTCCGCGGCGGCAACTCGATCGCCATCGCCCAGATCGAGGTCGTCGGCAAGGGCCTGCTCGAGCGCAAGGACGAGCTGCTCGAGGCCATGCGGCGCGCCCGCGGCGACAAGAACCTGGCCATGTATGCGCTGATGGTCACCGACGTCCTGAGCAAGGGCACCGACCTGCTCGTGTCCGGCGACATGGCCGGAGTCTCGCGATCGTTCGGAACGCCTTCGGCTGACGGCGTGATCGAGCTGCCCGGCGTGATGAGCCGTAAGAAGGAAGTCGCGCCGAAGCTGCTGGCGACGCTGTAGCGAATCGGAGCCCTACGACCCGGCGTCGGCCGTCACCACGGCCTGCGTGGGCGCCTCGCCCCACAGCTGCTCGAGCCGGTAGTACTCGCGCATGTCGGGCGTGAACACGTGCACCAGCACGTCGAGGTAGTCCATCAGGATCCACGAGGCCTCGGTCAGCCCCTCGACCCGCCGCGGCAGGAGCCCGTGGTCGTTCTTCATGCCGATGTGGATGGCGTTGTGAATCGCCTTGGTCTGGCGGTCAGTGCGCCCGGTGCAGATCACGAAGTAGTCGGTGTAGCCGATGATCTCGCGCAGATCGAGCTGCACGATCTCGATCGCCTTGCGGTCGGCGGCGTAGCCGGCGATGGCCTGAGCGATCTCTTCCGGGGTCATGCGTACAGCCCCTCGGCGCGGATGTAGCTCTCCACGGCATCGGGCACCAGGTAGCGGATCGGCTCTCCGCCGCGGACCCGGCGGCGCACGAGCGTGGAGGAGATCCCGATGCGCGGCATGCGGAAGAACTCGCTGCGCTCCCCGCCGGGAATGCCGGCCAGCGCCTGATCGACCCGGGCGCGCGCGGTCCCACGGCGCTTGGCGACCGCCAGCCGGGCCAGCGACAGCACACGCTCGGGCTGATGCCACAGCGGGAATCCGGCCGCGACGTCTCCGCCGACAATCAGGAACAGCTCGCTATCTGGCTGTGTCGCGTGCAGTTCCTGCAGGGTATCGACCGTGTACGACGGGCCGGGTCTCGTGGTCTCGAGATCGGACACGGTGAAGCGCTCGTCGCCGGCGACGGCGAGCCGGCACAGCTCCAGCCGGTGCTCCGCGCCGGGCTCATCGTCGACGGGCTTGTGCGGGGGTATCCGGGCAGGAATCAGCATCACGCGATCGAGCTCGAGCTGAACGTACGCCTCCTGGGCGCACACGAGGTGGCCAAGGTGGGGCGGGTTGAAGGTGCCGCCCATGATGCCGAATCGCACGATGCGCCTAACCGCTGCTCAAGGTCTCGGGCGGCGGGCAACTCAGGAGCGGACGTGGCCCGCGCCCTCGAGCAGATACTTGAAGGTGCACAGCTCCCGCAGGCCGATCGGCCCGCGGGCGTGAAGCTTCTGGGTTGAGTTGCCGATCTCGGCTCCCATCCCGAACTCACCGCCGTCGGTGAACCGGGTCGAGGCGTTGACGTAGACGCACGCCGCATCGACCCCGAGCTGGAACGCCCGCGCCGCGTCGGTGTCGCGCGTCACGATCGCCTCGGAGTGCCCGCTGCCGTGGCGGTTGATGTGCTCGATCGCCTCCTCGACGGAGTCGACGATGCCCACGGCCAGCTCGAGCGCGAGATACTCGGTGTCCCAGTCCTCGTCGCTGGCCTGCCCGATCTGAAGCCCGCGCGACGCCGCCCGCGCTCGCGCGTCCCCGTGCAGCGTGACGCCGCCGGCGGCGAGCTCGCGCAGCACGGCGGGCAGGAACTCCCCCGCCACGCGCGCGTGCACGAGCAGCTTCTCGGCCGCGTTGCAGACGCCGGGGCGCTGAAGCTTGGCGTTCAGCACGATCGCCTGCGCGGCGTCGAGATCGGCGCTGGCGTCGACGTAGACGTGGCAGTTGCCCGACGCGGCGTAGATGACCGGAACGGTGGCCACTCCCTTGAGCGCGGCCTTCAGCCCCTCCCCTCCGCGGGGGATGATCAGGTCGACGACGCCGCTCTGGGTGGCCAGCTCGGCCAGCTCCTCGCGTCCCCCGCCGGCGATCAGGGACAGCGCGCCATCGGGCAGACCCGCCGACTCAGCGGCCGCCGCGGCCACGGAGGCGAGGACCGCATTCGAGTGCGAAGCAGAGCTCGATCCACGCAGCACCACGGCGTTGCCCGACTTCAGGCACAGCGCCGCCGCATCGATCGTCACGTTGGGCCGGGCCTCGTACACCACCGCCACCACTCCCAGGGGCACGCGGACCTTGCGGACGTCGAGCCCGTTGGCGAGCCGCGAGCCGTCGATCACCTCGCCGACCGGGTCGGGCAGCGCAGCGATCTTGCGCACCCCGGACGCCATGCCGGCGATCCGGCCCTGATCGAGAGCGAGGCGGTCGAGCAGCGCGGCCGGCAGCCCGACCTCGCGAGCGGCCTCGAGGTCGCGGGCATTGGCCTCGAGGATCTCGGGCGTGTGCTCGAGCAGAGCGACCGCGATCGCCTCGAGAGCGGCGTCCTTGACGCTCGAGGGAAGTGTCGCGAGCACGCGCGAGGCCCGCTGGGCGGCGGCGCAGGTCTCGGCGACGGACAGGGCGGTGGTGGCCATGCTCGACAAAGGTTACGCCAGCACGAAGTAGTCGCGATGGACGGCCTCCTCGCTGGCGCGCGGGAGCACGTCGCGGACATCCGCGGACTTGAGCCCGCGAACCTGGCGCAGCTCGGCCGCCGAGTAATTGCTGATCCCCTTGCCGACCTCGTGACCCTCGTGCGCGATCTCGACCGCATCGCCGGCATCGAACTCGCCCGAGACGTCGACGACGCCGACGGGCAGCAGGCTCGTGCCGCCCTCCCGCAGGGCCCGCGCGGCGCCCGCGTCCACCAGCACGCGCCCGCGGGCCGGCTTCGCGTACTTCAGCCACAGCTTGAAGCTCGAGAAGCGACCCTCGCGGGCGGCGAAGCGGGTGCCGACGAGGTCGCCGGCGGCGGCGGTCAGGATCGTGCCCGGAGCCAGCCCGCTGGCCACGACCGCGGGGATTCCGGCAGCGGTCGCCATCTCCGCCGCCACCACCTTGGACCGCATCCCGCCCGACCCGAGCGGCGACGTGGCGTGCCCGATGTCAAGCGCGGAGAGCGCGTCGAAGTCGTGTACCTCGGCCACCAGCTCGGCACTCGGGTCGTGGCGCGGGTCGGCGGTGAACACGCCCCCGGCATCGGTCAGGAGCAGCAGCAGATCGGCGCCGAGCAGGATCGCGACCTGCGCGGCGAGGAAATCGTTGTTGCCGAACGAGATCTCGTCCGTGGTCGTGGTGTCGTTCTCGTTGATGACCGGCACCACCCGCCACTCCAGGAGCTTGCGCAGCGTCTGCCTGGCGTTCAGGTAGTGGGTCCTGGCGCTCATGTCGAAGAACGTCAGCAGCACCTGCGCGGTGGGCACGCCGCGCGCGAGCAGCAGCTCGTCGTAGACCTGGTACAGCTTCCCCTGGCCGACCGCGCTGGCGGCCTGCAGCTCGTCCATCGCCCGCGGGCGCAGCGGCAGCGACATCACCCCCATCCCGCGCGCGATCGCCCCGCTGGTCACGATGATCACCGGGCGGCCGGCATCGTGCAGCGCGGCCACCTCGTCGCAGATCCGGGCGAGCACGTCGTGGCGCACCTCGCCGCGATCGTTCGCGACGATGCTCGAGCCGAGCTTCACGACCAGGCATCCCATGGCCCGCGACAGCTTAGGGCGGGACCGGGGCGCGGGCCCTGTCGGGGTCGCGGGGGCGGTGTCCGGCCGACCGGCGCAGGCGATGCCGCGCCGACCCGCGCCTACCCTGTCGCGACCACCGCTGCGCGGGACCCGACGCTGCGATTGGCCGTGTTCCCCGCCCACTGAACCACGAACGCCGTGTGCGATCGGATCCGGACCTTAAGCGAGAACGAACCGCCCTTGCCGGTGGTCAGGTTCGCGTGCGTCCAGCGGCCGCCGGTCACGGAGCGATAGGACAGCACCACCTGGGTGCCCACCAGGGCCGGACGGCCGAGCCGCCCGGACAGGGTCACGACGCCGCGGATCGCCCGACTGGGCGCCTTGAGGCTGATCGACGAGGCGCCGCCGAGGTCGCCGCTGGTGCCGGACGCGAACAGGTTTCCGTTGTCAGCCAGCGCGTAGCCCTCGTGCCCGCTGGCTCCGAGGACGTCGATCTGGCCATCGGCGACGCGCTGGGGGCGCCAGCTCGATCCGCCGTCGTCGGTCCGCAGCACCACGCCCGCGGTCCCGTCACTGGGCGACTGCGCCGCCCAGCCCGAGCTCCGGCCGGCGAAGGCGATCGAGACGATGCCGGCGCGGCCAAGGCCGAGCGACTCGCGCCAGTGGGCGCCGGCGTCGGAGGTGGTGAAGACCCGGCCGTCGGTGGCCAGTAGATACCCCGCGCGCGAGCTCAGGAAGTCCAGCTGGCGCACGCGCTCACGGGCCGGCACCGCCAGCCGCTTGAACGACGAGCCGCCATTGGCCGACACGAACGCCCCGCCGGGCCCCCAGGCGAACACGGCCTGGCCGGCGCGGGCCAGGTCGTTCAGCGATCGGAGCCCGCTGCCCACCGCGGCCAGGAAGGTCTGGCCGCCATCGCTCGAGAGCTTCACCCCGCTCGGGCCGGCGAGGGCGATGTGCCGGCCGTCGAGCGCCAGCAGCGCTGCCTCGCCGGTGGCGCCGGCGAACGTCGACCAGCTCGCGCCCCCGGTGTCGGTGCGCAGCAGCGATCCGGTTGCGTCGAGGGCGAACCCGGTCACGCCGTTGACGAACGAGGTGTCGACAACGCTGGATCCACTCGGCGTGACCAGCGCGGCCCAGGATTGACCGCCGTTGACGGTGAGCGCGAGCTGGCCCGCGGGACCGCTCATGGTGGCCAGCGTGGCCGAGGTGACGCGAAGCCGGTGGAAGCCCGAGGGCAGCCGGCCGCCGACGGCGGAGAACATCGCCCCACCGTCGCTCGAGACCGCCGGAATGCCCTCATCGCCCACGGCCGCGGCCTGGGACGGGTTCGCGAACGCGACCCCGAACAGCGTCAGGCCCGGTGGCCCCACGACGCCGAACGAGGTGCCGCCATCGCCGGTGTGCAGCAGGTGGCCGCCGACGGTGGCCAGCAGGCAGTTGGTGGCGCTCGCGCAGGCGAGCTTGGCGGTGTTCTCCCCGACCGTCCCGGTGGGATTGGTCGACGACCAGGTGAGCCCGCCGTCGCCGCTCGAGTAGAGCATGCTGGCCGGGCTGTTCACCGCCAGGACATGCGTGGGGTCGGCGACCGAGATCGAGGCCACGCTGGCCGCGGCCGGGTCGACCGGCGACCACCTGCTCCCTCCGTCGGCGGTGCGGAAGATGCCCGCCCCGGCAGCCAGCCCGACGGTGGCGCTGGAGAACGCGATCGCCGTCGGGGTCCCGGACGGCGCGCCCGCGCGGCCCCAGGTCCGGCCGCCGTCGATGGTGCGCAGGATCGTCCCGTCGGCCAGCAGCAGGTAGCCGGCGTTGGAGGTCGGGAAGTCGACCGCGGCGATCTTGTTGGCGCAGGCGGTCTCGTTGCCCGTCCACGGCACCCGCACCCAGGTGTTGCCACCGTCATCCGAGCGCCGCAGCACGCAGGTGCCGGACACGATCACGGTGGTGGCCGAGACGGCGTCGACGTGCGACAGATCGGCGGACCGCCCCGTCGCCAGTCCGGTCCAGGTGCTCCCGCCATCGGTCGAGCGCAGCACGGTCCCCGATCGGCCGACCGCGTACCCGATCCCGCCGGCGAAGCTGACGTCGATCAGCGGCTCGCCCTGGGGTCGCGGATCACCCCAGAACCAGCCCGAATGGCCCACCGAGACCTGCGCCGAGGCTCCCGCCGCCGCCAGCAGGCCGACCACCGTTGCGGCCAGCGCAATCGCCCCTGCACGTCTACGCATCTGTCCTCCCGGTCTGGCGTGGGGCCTGGGGACCGCGGCGGTGCCGCCGTCGGCGTCAGATTAAGACGCCCGCACCGGACGGAAGTTGCGCACGTCGGGTCGAGCGCCAGGGCGCCGGGGCGCGCCCCCGAATCGGAACGCGCCCTGACGACACCCCGTCAGCCGAGCCCAGGCTGCGGGGGCGTCGGGGCCAGGCAGCGGTGGTAGATCCGTGTGACGCCGTTAGGCCGCGACACAAGACACGCGGCCCTCCTATCCCAAGCCGGGCGGTGGCGTCACCTGGGAGCGGCGCCCTGGGCACCACGGGTTCGCAGGTACACCGGCGCAGGGGTTGGGCATGCTCGGGAGACCGCGCGGAAGCGGGTGCATGATTACGCTCGTACGCTTCGGGTACGGATGCCCTCCCGGGCACGGAATCTGCAAGCCGGCGACCGCCCCGAGATTGCTGCACAGCTGCTCCAACACGAACGGCAGGTTGGGGCTGGCGGGCGCCAGCGTCCCGTTGCACGTCGGATTCGTTTGCTGCAGGTTCGCGGGCGAGGTGGTGACGCCGGCGGCCGCCGAATCCGTGTTGCCGCTGAAGCAGCTCGTCGGATGGCCGCCTTCGAAGTTCGACGCCGCAATGTCGCCGTTGGTCGCGTGGCCGTCGGAGCCGTTGTTCCTGAAGCTGTTGTTCAGGATTGCATTCCCCCACTGGTCATAGAGGCAGCCGATCTTGATCAAGAACGTGAAGTTCAGCGTGCCGCCTGTGCATGGAGGGCCGCTATCCGGAAAGACCGCGAGCAGTGCACCCCAGGCGTTGTTGCGCACGATCCGATTGCGCATCAAGGTGTCGTTGCGACCACCGAAGACCGACACGCCGGTCCCGACCGCGACGTCGCCGGCCGCGCCCGCCCCGGGCACGTTGGGGTTGTTGTTGTCGTGTATGTAGTTGTTCATCAGCACCCAACAGGAATGGGTGTGCGTGATCGGGCTGATGCCGTGGTTCGGGCATGCGCCGTTCTGCGGCGGCGGGTTGTCGCCGTTCTGGCTGTTCGTATCAAAGCCGTCGGAGTTCTGGTCCCACTCTGAGTTCTTGACGACGAGTGCGCCGCCGGAATTCGACCCCGAGTAGCCGAGTGAGTTGAACTCCGCCTTCGCGCCGTCGATCGTCTGGTTGCAGAGCTGCTGGCAGGCGCCGATGTAGTAGCCGGAGTCGCTGAAGTTGCTGGCGTACGTGTTCTTCCACGTGCCGCCGGACCAGTTGCTCGAGAAGATCCCATACTGGGCCGCCGCGGCCGAGCGCTTGGGGTTGTAGTAGCTGGTGGTCGCGTTCAGATACGAGCCGTAGTAGCCGAAACCTCCGACCCTCCCCGTGTGGTCGCCGCCGTTCCACCAAATCTCGTTTCCGGTGTCCCCGGAGCCGGACAGGAAGTTGCACGCGGTCAGGTTCTGGACCCAGACGTTGCGAGCCTTCCACACGAGGATGCCGTTTAACCCGAGCGGTCCCTTCGCGCCGCGTGGACCGAAGTTCTGGCCCCCCGTTGTGCGACTGCACGACGATGCGCCCGGACGCGTGCCGTCGACGATGACCTTGTTGCGGTCCATTCCGCGCAGGTACAGGCCCGTCTTTGTGATCAGAACGCCAGCGGGAAGGTCGGACCGCCCACGTGGGCGGCTGATGGAACTGGTCTTGTAATCGCCCGGGCCGACGAGGATCCAGTCCCCGGGCCCCGCGGCATTGACCGCGGCCTGGATCGAGCTGAACTGGCCGGGTACGCCCTTATATGTCCCGACGCGCAGCACGTGCGGGCTGGCGTTGGCGGCCGGAGCCAGGATGACGAGCACCAGGGCGGCCACGACGGACACCGCAGCAGCTGCAGTACGGCGCATGCGGGACTTCCTCTCTCTCCGGGTCCGGCCCGCGGCCATCCTAGCGGGATGTTCGCAGTGTCATCCGGCGTGCTCCAGGTTGGATCATCCGGGTCCCGGGGCTTGGATGATCCGGCGGGGGCGGGGCGCGAGGCGGTGGCGCGGGCGGCGGCGCGGCGGTCAGCTGCCCCCGGGGTCGAGCTCGAATGCGACCCCGGCGATCTCGACGTCGTCCCCGGGCTCGAATCCGTGTTTCTCCAGCGCCCGGATGACCCCGATCCCCCGCAGCCGGCGCTCCAGATGCGCGAGCGCCTCCTCGTTGTCCAGGTCGTATCTGGCCACGAGCCGCTCGACCGCCGTGCCGCTGACCCGGAAGCTGCCGTCGCCGATCCGCTCGACGCTGTAGTTGCGGGTGGCCGCGGGGCGGAACACCCGGTGCTCGGCGAGGTCATCGAGGTCCGGGACGGAGGCTGTCCCGGACGATCCGCCGGCGCCGTCGGGGCCCAGCGCGCCGTCGGTACCGGCGTCGAGGGCGGGAACCTGGCGCAGCAGCTGGGCGGCCAGCTCGTCGAGGCCCTGCCGGGTAACCGAGGAGATGAGCATCACCGGGATGTCTGGGCCCATCCGCTCGCTCCAGGCCGCCACGGCGCTCGCGCCAGCCTCGGGATCGACGAGGTCGGCCTTGGACAGCGCGAGCATGCGAGGAAGGACGGCCAGTCGCGGGTCGTGCAGCTCGAGCTCCCGTTCGACGGTGGCGAGGTTCTCGGCCGGGTCCGAACCGTCCAGAGGCGCCAGGTCGAGCACGTGCACGAGCATCCGCGTCCGCTCGATGTGTGCCAGGAAGTCGTGGCCGAGCCCGGCGCCGGCGCTGGCGCCGTCGATCAGCCCCGGGATGTCGGCGATGACCAGCTGCCGGTCCTCACCCTGGAGGGTGCCGAGCACCGGCGCGAGCGTGGTGAACGGGTACTCCGCCACCTTCGGGGCGGCGCGTGTGATGCGCGAGAGCAGCGATGACTTGCCGGCGTTGGGAAGGCCGACCAGGCCCACGTCGGCCAGCAGCTTCAGCTGGAGCGTGATCCAGCTCTCCTCGCCGGCCAGGCCGCGCTCGGCAAAGCGCGGAGTCTGGTGCGTGGGCCCGGCGAAGCGCTTGTTCCCGCGCCCACCCGAGCCGCCGCGAGCGACGACCGCCCGCTGTCCGGGCCGGGTCAGGTCGTGCCGGGTCCCGTCGGTCTCGACCAGCGCATCGGTCCCCGGCGGAACCCGGATCTCCAGCGTGTCGCCGTCGGCGCCGTGGCGCAACGCACCATGGCCATGGCCGCCTCGCGCGGCCTTGAAATGGGAGCGCCGGCGGAAGCTCTGGAGGTCTCGCAGCGAGTCGTCGCAGACGAGCACGACGTCGGCGCCGCGGCCACCGTCGCCGCCGTCGGGCCCGCCCTTGGGGACGTGCGCCTCGCGGCGGAAGCTCAGGCAGCCGTCGCCGCCTCCACCGGCCTGGACGTGAATTCGCGCTCGATCGTGCACTTGCGATGATCCTGCCATGTCTCACTCCGAATCCCCCCCGCCCGACTCCGTCTTCCTGATCACCGGCGCCTCCAGCGGCATCGGCGCCGCCACCGCTCGACATGCCGCGCAGACCGGCTACCGGCTCGTGCTGGCCGCCCGCTCGATCGACCGGCTCACCGACCTCGCCCACGAGCTCGGCGGCGACGAGCGCGCAATCGCGGTCCAGTGCGACGTGACCGAGTGGGAGCAGCAGTCCGCGCTGGTGCAGACCGCCCTCGAACGGTTCGGAAGGCTCGACGTCGCGTTCGCGAACGCCGGCTTCGGCGCCGCTCGCGGGTTCCTCAACGAGTCCCCCGAGCAATGGCGCTCGATGGTCCTGACCAACGTCTACGGGGCCGCACTGACGATCCGCGCAACGATGCCGGCGCTCAAGGAAACGCGCGGGCATCTGTTGCTGACCGGCTCGGTGGCCGGCCGGCGCGCGCTTCCCGGCTCGCTGTACTCAGCCACGAAATGGGCCGTGACGGCGATGGGCGAATCGGCCCGCCAAGAGCTGAACGACACCGGCGTGCGGGTGACGCTGGTCGAGCCGGGAATGGTCGATACGCCGTTCTTCGACAACCCCGTCTCGAACGCGCTCAAGCCCGAGGACATCGCCCGCGCGGTGATGTACGCTGTCTCGCAGCCGCGCCACGTCGACGTCAACGAGATCCTGATCAGGCCGGTGGCGCAGCAGGGGTGAGGGCCTGAAGGGGTGGCGGGCCGGGCATTGGAGGGCCGGGCCGGCGGCATGGTGTTCGAGGGCCGGGCGGAGGTCCGCGACGACCCGTTCGGCCTCTTGCGTGATCTGCGCCCACGTGTAGCGCAGGACGCGCAGCCCGGTTTCGCGCAGAGTCAGATCGCGGCGGTGGTCGCGTCCGAGCTGCGCGGGTGAGCTGTGGCCGTCGACGCCGTCGAGCTCGACGTCCAGCCCTGCGCCGGGCCAGTGCATGTCGACCAGCAGCCCAGCAACGATGGTGTTGACCCGGGGCAGCTCCAGAGCGGCTGATTCACATAGCGCAAGGAAGGCCTCCTCGAACTCGCTGCGCGAGAACGCCAGCGCCGGCAGATGGTCGGCGAGACCTCGTCTCAGCGCGGCGCTCCCCGGCCGCCCGGGGCCGAGGATCTCCTCCACTGCGCCAGGATCGAGGACGCGGCGGTAGTCGGCCTCGGCCAGGACCCGGCGCAGGCGCTGCCGGGGCTCGGCGGCGGCGACGTCGAGCAGGGTCTGCGGCACCGTAGTGACCGGGGAGCGGCGGTACCGGCAGGCCTTCCACCGGCGCCGACGGTGGATCCGCAGACCGGGCAGGGCGGTGCGGTCAAGCGGACCCGTGACGTGGATCACCCCTGGCGCTCGGTCAGTCAGGCGCCACCACCAGGCCGCGGTGCCATGGCTGAGCACCGACTCGGGCCCGGCGTACAGGAGCGCGGCGACGAGCCTCCCCTCGATGCAGATTCTTGGGTGTCCGACTGCGTAGACCCGTGAATGGAGCTGATGCAGGTGCCCGGCCCGGACGGCCCGGGAGATGCTCGAGGTGCTGACGCCGCAGTCGCGCAACTGGGCCGTGGAGATGACGCCCCACTGCGCCGCCGCGACCTCGGCCACGAGCACGGCGGCCACGCCGGGCACGGCGGCGCTCGAGCCCCGAGGTGTTCGGACTGAGTCCCGGGGGCCGGGACTCAGTCCGAACACCTCGCGCATGCACCCCAGCTTCCCGCCGATCGTGTCATCGAACAAGACCCGTTTGTGACGCTTTGCAGGAGAGGTTGGGCCAACTCCGAACGGGTCTGTTACGTGTCCGCGCACTCAGGCGGCTAGTCGGGCCCCAGGTGCCCGAGATGCCGGCTCGCGGACGGGGCGACCCACACCAACCGGAGGTAGATCACGGTGAGCCTAGCAGCGGAGTTCAAGAAATTCCTGATGCGCGGCAACCTGGTCGAGCTTGCCGTGGCCTTTGTCATCGGCGTCGCCTTCGCTGCGCTGCTGAAAGCC
>JADGPN010000201.1 GCA_017882465.1 Solirubrobacteraceae bacterium | reverse complement strand
CGAGCGAGGACGGCCAGCCGCCGATGCTGGCTGCCGATCCGAAGTCGATCCAGGACATGAGCGCCGCGGCGCGCGACGCGCTGACGCGGCTTAACGACCTTCTGGCGGACAATGCCCAGCCGCTGAAGGATGCCATTGCCAATATCAACGCGTTTGCCGCGGCGCTGGCCAAGAACTCCGACAAGGTCGAGCCGATCCTCGGTGGGCTCGAGAAATTTGTCGGCGCCGGCACCAAGCCGGAGACGATCAGCTATGAGCTGACGGCGCCGAAGTCGTTTCCGGATATGGCGGCCATGCCGAGCGGCCAGCTCACGGTTCCCCCACCGACGACCGTGGTTGCGCTCGATACCCAGCGCATCACGCTCAGGAGCCCCGAGGGCCTGATACCGGCCTTCGAGGATTTCCGCTGATATGCGGGCAAGGACGAGACGTCGACGTCGTGGACGACAGGGATTGACCCCTTATGCCTGCTGAACGCGAGTTGCGTGGCGGGATTGCTGATCCCACTTAGGAACGCCAGGGCGTTCTTGGCGTTCTTTGCCTTGGTTGCGGCGACGAAGACGTCGACGACGGCGAGGAAGCTGCCCTGGGTGCCGGGGAAGGCAACGCCGTCGAACCCGGTGCCCTCGTGGGCACCGTCGGCGATGAGCTCGCCGAAGGCCGAGTCGTTCATGGACTCGAAAGCGCATCCTCCGGCCGCTAGCTTCTTGGTCGCCTGGTCCCAGGTCAGCTGGTTGGCCTCGGGGTCGGCGTAGCGCAGGATGGCGCCGAAGTTCTTGAGGGCGGTCTGGACCTGCTTGCTGCGCCAGTCGAGGCCGTTGTGGATCATGTGCTGCCAACCGCGGGTTCCGATCGAGCTGAGCAGCGTGTTCTCGAACAGCTCGACCGTGGTGAACGGGTCCTTGGCGCCGAGACATAGCGGCGTCGAGCCCGAGGCTTTGATCTTCTTGAGGTCGCTGATGAACGAGTCGATCGTGTAGTTGCTCGAGGGGCGTGCGACGCCAGCCCGCTCGAGGAGCTTGGTGTTGAACCACAGGACGTTGCTGCGGTGAGCGCCGGTCGGGACACCGTACGGCTGATGGTCGTGCATGAGCGCGGTGAGTATCGTGCGGTTCATCCTCTCGCTGAGACGCTCAGCGGCGAAGATTGACGCGACGCTGCGGATGACGCCGCGGCTGGCGTAGCCCTGGACCGACTTCCCGGCGAACGTCTGCCAGACATCGGGCGGGTCGTTGCGCTGGAGTCGTTTCGCGAGCTCGACGATCGCGTTGGAGCCGGCGCCGCCCGCGACGGCGGCGTTGATCGCCGTGACGCCCGGGTTTGACTGGCGGAAGGTGGCGAACAAGTCGTTGAGGGCCGCTGACTCGGACGGTGAGGTCCACCACGAGACGACCTCGAGTTGCTTGGTGCTCGTCACGGGGCTCGTCGGCGACTGGCTGCCGCACGCGCTGACCACGGCGGCTACGGCGGCTACGGCGGCCGCGAGGAGCGTGAACCGCCAGCGTCCGCTCACCCCGTCCCCTCGGCGGGTTGCGGTGGCCTGGCGACAGTCGGCGGAGCGTCCTCGCGAACGGGTTGCCCGCCCGCCTCGCTCGGCTCGGCCTTGAGGTCGTAGAGCGCGTAGAGACCGACCGCTGCGAAGCAGAACGCCGGGACGATGAACGAGAACGCGGGGCTGGTCGCGTCCACGACCTTGCCCTGGAGCACCGGCATGATCGCGCCGCCCACGATCGCCATCACCAGTCCGGCCGCTCCGAACTTCGTCGCCGGTCCAAGGCCCTTGAGCGCGACGCCGTAGATCGTCGGGAACATCAGCGACAGGCAGAACGACAGCGAGACGACGGCGATCACGCCTGCCATGTTCGGACTCCCCATCGCAAACAGGCACAGCGCAACGGCAAGGAACGCGAGCACCGCCAGCACCTTGGTGGCCCGGACGAATCCGATCACCCAGGTCATGAGAAAGCGCGAGGCGAGGAAGATCAAGAGACTCACCTGCAGGTATGCGGCTCCCTTGGTGAGGCTGCCGCCGAGCGCCTGGCCCACATACTGGATCAGGTACGTCCACGTGCACACCTGCGCGCCGACGTTCATAAACTGGGCAACCACGCCGAGGCGGTAGCGGTTGTTGCGCCACAGGACGCCAAACAGCGCGCGAGTGCCGCCCTCGTAGGAGCTCGCGTCTGGGAACTCCTCCACGATCGGCGGCGCCTTCCGGGTTGCGATAGCGATCCCGATCAGGATCAGCAGGATCGCGAGGCCGACGTATGGCGCCATGACCGCCCCCAGCTCGCCCGCACGGATCGTGTGCAACTGGCTCGTTGTCAGCGACGAGATATCGACCGGATCGGCGAGTTTGGGCAGGATCAGCGCCGCAGCGAGGAATACGCCGAGGTTCGTGCCGACGGGATTGAACGCCTGGGCGAGGTTCAAGCGACGCGTTGCCGTGCTCTCCGGACCGAGCGCGATGACATACGGGTTCGCTGACGTCTCGAGCATTGAGCAGCCGGCCGCCATCGCGAACAGGGCGACGAGGAACGCGTCGTAGGTCATGATCTTGCTCGCCGGAAAGAACAGAAACGCGCCGAGCGCGGCAAGCGAAAGACCGCTCAGGATGCCCGTCTTATAGCCGAAGCGCTGATTGATGAAGGCCGCTGGGAGTGCCAGCAGGAAGTACGCGCCGAAATACGCCAGCTGTACAAGCGAGGCTTGAAACGTGCTCATGTCGAAGATGCGCTTGAACCCGGCGACCATCGGTGTCGTCAGGTCCTGCGCGATACCCCAAGCCGTAAAGCAGCAGATGAGCGCGATAAACACCACCACCATGCCTTTGCCGATCAGCGGCTGGCTTCGCGTCGCCTCCGGCTGTGCGACCACTACAGGCTTGCCGATGCTGCTCAACGGCGTCACGCTCCTCTCGCGCCGCGCTCACCTTCTCAACGCACTTCTACCCACCAAGGTGCGACATGTCAACCCGCGTTCGGCGATATCGGATGATGCCTTGAGGTCGGCCACCTTTGGCCGGCTCCATCTGATCGGCCGATCGATCCCGCGCGCCATCGAGGCCAGGGACGTCGTTGGGCAACTCGAATCCAGGCAAGCCTTCGATCGGCGCCATAGCTCCGCTCGGAGAGGTGACGCGTGTTAACCCGGAAAACAGGAGTTTCACAACGGTGGGCAAGATTGTGACCCTGGGTGAGGTGGTGGCCGACGCCTACGAGGAGCAGACACCGTCCGAGTGGAGCTCCAGTTCAAAGCCCGCCCGGGCGGCGACGATGCGCAGGTCGTCCGTGGCTATTTCCCCTCGTCGAGCGTGATCTGCGGCGATCAGGCGCCCCTCTGAGCCAGCGGCCTTCGGCCAGCGCGTCGAGGTCGACATGGTCCAGGGAGATGACCAGCACATCCGGATCGGCGGCGGCGAGGAGCTCCTCGTCATGCGCGCGCGAGAGGCCGAGGGCGGCCATCCCTCCCGCCTCGGCCGCCTGGATGCCGGACACCGCGTCCGTAACGCCGAAGCACTCCTCCGGCGGCACGCTCAGCTCTTTGCACCCCGTGTGAGGAACATCTCAGGATGCGGCTTCCCCTGCGCGAAGTCGCGACCCGATATATCGGCGTCGAAGACTCCAGGAGGGTGAGCCCCGGCTTCACCCGGTCGGACTCCAGACCGTTCTCTTCCGCGACGGTGTCCAGGCGGATCTGGCGCAGGAAGAGGCCCGCATTGTTGGAGGAGGAGACCGCGGCGACATGGATCCCGGCGTCTCTTTATCGCGATGATGAAGCGCAGCGCGTCCGGGTAGGCGGTGAACGCGCCCGCGTCTTGCGAGTCAGCGATTATCGCGGTCCCGCCGACTTCGCCCGTTCGTTCCGCGGTCGAGGTCTTTCGAGTGAATTGGGCGCGCCGCCCCGGTCGTCAACTGAAGGAGTCCGGCGGCTCCTTCTTCCGCGCCACGCAGCCCTCCGAGAGCGCTGGGAGATCCACTTCGTCCAACGTCGAGACAATGATGTCGGCGTCGGCGGCAGCGAGGGCGTCCGCCTCGCGGCCCGTGCCAGGCCGATGACGGCCATGTCGGCCGCCTTCGCCGCCTGTACACCGGAGACGGCGTCCTCGACCGCGAAGCACCGGTCCGCGGGGACGCCCAGCTCTCGCGCGGCGGTAAGGAAGATCTCGGGATGGGGCTTGCCGCCATGGGCGAAATCCCTTCCAGAGACGTCCGCGTCGAAAATGTCGAGCAGGGTGATGCCCGGCCGGACGAAGTCGTAGCGAAGACCCTCGCGATCGGCGAAGGCATCGAGTCTGATCTGGCCGAGTAACCGAGCTGCGTTCTTCGAGGACGAGGCCGCCGCGATCGGGGTTTCGGCGCCACGCACGGCAAGCACGAACCGCAGGGCGTCCGGGTAGGCGGTCAGCTCGCCGGCCCGCAGGAGCTCGTCCATGACCCGCTGTTTTCGGCGGGCGTACTCCTCGGTGCGGGCGTCGGTGGCGGGCACCCCGAAGTAGCTCAGCGCGGCGCGCGCACCGCTCATGGTTGGCTGCCTGAAATGCGCGCGCGGTAGACCTCGGGCGTGAAGCGCTCAGAGGTGTATTGCGTAGCGTCGCGAATCGATGTCCAGCTCGTCTCGAAGAGCTGGTCGAGTGTGCGACGCGCCAGGCGTGCTCGTGCGGCGAGTCGACGAGCACGCCGTCGACGTCGAACACCGCGCCGTGAAAACCCGCTCCCTCGATCACGTCACCGAGCGAGCAAGAGGCGACCGTCCGCCTGACCGTGAGTCACACCGGGCGGCTCTCCACGGCACGCGGGACGTCCTCGCCTGACCCCCGGGCTCGGCCTTCCGGGCAAAACGTTTCGATTCGACCCAACTAGGCGGCCCTCCGCGCCAGGCGCCCTTCCCGCAGAGCCGCGAGGTCGACGTCATCCAGGGAGGTGACCAGCACGTCGGGCTCGGCGGCGCCGAGGAGGTCCTCGTCGTCGGCGCGCGATAGGCCGAGCGCGGCCATCCCTCCCGCCTTGGCCGCCTGGATGCCGGAGACCGCGTCCTCGACGACGAAGCATTCCTCGGGTGGCACACCGAGCTCGCTGGCCCCAGTGAGGAAGATCTCGGGATGCGGCTTGCCCCGTGCGAAGTCACGGCCCGAGATGTCGGCGTCGAAGAACTCTAGGAGGGTCAGCGCGGGTGTCACCTGCTCGGACTCCAGACCGTTCTCTTGTGCGAAGGTGTCCAGGCGGATCTGGCGCAGGAAGAGGCCCGCATTCTTTGAGGAGGAGGCTGCGGCGACGCGGATCCCGGCGTCTTTTACCGCGATGATGAAGCGCAGCGCGTCGGGGTAGGCGGTGAACTCGCCCGCCTCGATGAGTTCGATGACCATCGACTGTTTGCGGTCGCCGTACGTCCTCGACCGGGTCTCGGCGTCGGGGACGTCGAAGTACTCGAGCGCCGCTTGGGCGCCGCTGAAGCGCGGCTTGCCGGACATGACTTGCTGATAGACCTGCGGGGTGAATCGCTCGGGCGAGTAGCTCGTGTGGGGCTGGACGTCGCTCCATTGCGTCTCCATGAGCTCTTTGAGCGCGTCGCGCCAGGCGCGTTCGTGCGGCGAGTCGACCAGCACGCCGTCGACGTCGAAGATGGCGCCGCGAAAGCCAGTGGCCATGGTTCCTCCTTTCCTACCTTGTGACGCTCGTCGTCTGCTTGAGCGCGAATGTGTGGTGGTCGCCGGCGCGGAGTTCGCGAACCTCGTCGCCCACCGCGACGCGGATTGGGCGGCTGAATCCCTCGGTGTGCGCGACGACCGTCAGCCCGCCGTCCTTGAGCGTAACCCTGATCGGCGTCCCCCGGAACTGCATCGGAAACGAGAGCCCGTCTAACCGGTCGGTGAGCCTCGGGCGGAAGTAGAGGACGCCGTCACGGATGTCGCTGCCGACGTATCCGCGCTGGATGAGATCGAGCGTCCCCGCCATCACCCCGAGGTGGATACCCTCCTTGGTCGTGCCGCCCTGGACGTCTCCGATGTCGCTCTCGAGCGCCTCGATGAAGCGCTCCCACGAGCTTTCGGGGTCCAGCGCGGCCAGGACCGCGGCGTGCGTGACGAAACTCAGCGTCGAGCCATGCGAGGTCCGCGCGTCGTAGTAGTCGATGTTCTTGCGGGCGGTGTCGGGCCCGTACTCGTAGCCGAGCCGCTCGAACAGATGCCGCAGCTGTTCGTCGGAGAACAGGTAGAAGAGCATGACCGTGTCGGCCTGCTTGGCCAGCATGTAGCGGTCGGGATCGTCTCCCTCGGAGCGTAGGATCCGGTCGAGCCGCTGGATCCTGCCGTACTTCGCTCTGTAGGCGTCCCAGTCGAGCTCGGCGAGCTTCTCGTAGCCCTCGAACTGGCTGATGATGCCGTCTTCGTGGAACGGCACGAACATTTTGTGGCTCATCTCGTCCCAGCAAGCGATCTCGGCTTCCGTGAGCCCGAGACGGTCGGACAGTGCCTCGCGGCGACTCTCAGGGAGGAGGTCGAGCACCTTGCGGGCAGTCTCCGCGATCCACGCCACCATGACGTTCGTGTAGGCGTTGTTGCGCAGCCCGCCCTCGAGCGCGTCCGGGTACTTCTCGTGGAATTCGTCCGGGCCCATGACGCCGTGGATCTCATAGCGGTCCCGGTCCGGGTTGAAGCTGGCGATCGAGGTCCAGAAGCGCGCGATCTCGAGCATCATCTCGGCGCCGTACTCGCGCAGGAAGTCGAGGTCCTCTGTGACCTCGTAATAGCTCCAGATGTTGTAGAAGATCGCGGCGTTGACATGCCGCTGGTTGTGACTGAGGTCCGGCTCCCACCGACCCGATAGCGGGTTGAGGTGGACGACCTGCGTCTCTTCCTTGCCGTCGCTGCCGCTCTGCCACGGATACATCGCGCCGGCGTAGCCGGCGTCCCGCGCCGCGGCCCGGGCCTGGCCGAGACGTCGGAAGCGGTACATCAGCAGCGCGCGGGTGATGTCGGGAAGGCGGAAGTTCAGGAACGGATAGACGTAGAGCTCGTCCCAGAAGACGTGCCCGCGGTAGGCCTCGCCGTTGAGGCCTCGCGCCGGGACTCCGGCGTCCCGGTCGGCCGTGTAGCGGGAGCACACCTGTAGGACGTGAGCGATGTGGAGGCGCAGCAGGAGTTGGACGCGATCGTTTCCCGGCAGCTTGATGTCGCAAGCGCGCCACAGCTCGTCCCACGCTCGCTTGTGGCGCTCGAGCGCCTCGGCGAACCCGGGATAGCGGCCGGCGGACTCCCCGGCACTCCCGAGCGTTTCGCTGATGGCGCGGTCGCGTGAGGTGTACAAGGCGACCATCTTCTCGACGCGCACGGGCTCGCCCGCGCGCGCGTCGCAGGAGAGGACCTGTTGAATGTAGTCCTCCGTCTGGAACAGGCTGCGCTGGACATCGACGGGCTCGTCGGAGCGGAAGACGATAGTCCGGGCGGCCTGCGCGACGTAGAGGTTCGACTTGCGGGTCTGAACCTTCAGCGCGATGACTTCGGGGCCGAACGTCCGCGGGGAGACCGGGTCGAGGTGGCGGCCCTCGAGATCCGC